>NZ_RQJK02000014.1:0-160667 GCF_022342325.2 Pseudomonas sp. AF32
AAATGCCATTGCCAGCTCACGGTCCGACAGTTGGCTGTTCTCGGCGCCCTTCAAGCCTTCCAGTCGTCCCTCGACCACCAGCACTTGCAGATGGCCCCCCGACAGGTCCTGCTGCGGCAGGTAGGCACGACTGGTGACCAGGCCCTTTTCGATGTAGTGGTCGGTGATGACCTTGAGCAGTTCATTGAGCTGCGGCACGCCCAGGCACTGGCCGATGTAGGGCTTGAGCAATGGCTCGCGCTCACGGACGGAAAGACTGTCGGCGCCCTTGAGCTCGATGGTCTTGATAGGGAAGCAACGGGTGTCGACCGGTGCTGTCGGTTGAGTCGGCTCCGCCGCCTGGCCGGGCAGGTCCTTGAGTTCTTCCAGACGACGGCGCTGTTCTTCGAGCAAACGGTTCTGGCGTTCGCGGATCAGGTCGGTGTCACCGGGGGTGGGGGCAGCGTGAGCGGGGGTCAGCGGAGAAAGGCACAGCAAAGCCAAGCACAACCTCGCCCAACGGGCGGGTGAGAACATGTTCGATCCCTCGAATGAAACAGCGTCCAAAAATAGCGGCGCGATGCTAGGGAGCCTCATTTGCGCCGTCAATTGAATATTTGTCTCCAGAGTTATTCCGAGAACCCGTTATCCAAAATCAGACGCATCGGTCCCGTGCCCTCGGCCCGGCCCGCAAAACCTTTTTGACAGCATCGCATTTCAACAGGTTAGAATCGCTGGCACGCAGGCTGCATGGTCAGCCTGTGCCCGTCTTTCAGTTTCCCGGAGTACTGCCTTTGACTGCGACGACCATCAACAGCCTGTTCTTGATCGGCGCGTTGCTGGTGGGTGCGAGCATTCTGGTCAGTTCCCTTTCATCCCGCCTGGGTATCCCCATCCTGGTGATCATCCTGGCCGTGGGCATGGTGGCCGGGGTCGATGGCGCCGGCATTCTCTTCGATAACTACGCAACGGCCTACCTGGTCGGCAACCTTGCACTGGCCGTCATCTTGCTGGACGGTGGCTTGCGCACACGGGTTTCCAGTTTCCGGGTGGCGTTGTGGCCGGCGTTGTCGCTGGCCACCATCGGCGTGTTGATCACCACCGGGCTGACGGGACTCGCAGCCGCGTGGCTGTTCAACCTGAATCTGATCCAGGGCCTGCTGATCGGCGCCATTGTCGGCTCGACCGACGCCGCGGCCGTGTTTTCGCTGCTGGGTGGCAAAGGCCTGAACGAACGGGTAAGCGCTACCCTTGAGATCGAGTCCGGCAGTAACGATCCCATGGCGGTGTTCCTGACCGTTACCCTGATCGGCATGCTCGCCAGCGGAGAAACCGGCCTGCACTGGAGTCTCCTGGGGCATCTGGTGCGCGAGTTCGGCATCGGCGCGGTGATCGGCCTGGGCGGTGGCTGGTTGATGCTGCAACTGGTCAACCGGATCAACCTGGCCAACGGCCTCTACCCGATCCTCGTTATCAGCGGCGGGCTGGCCGTGTTTGCCTTGACCAACGCGCTGCACGGCAGTGGCTTCCTGGCGGTCTACCTGTGCGGCCTGGTGCTGGGCAACCGCCCGGTGCGCAGCCGCCACGGCATCCTGCACATGCTCGACGGCATGGCCTGGCTGGCGCAGATCGGCATGTTCCTGGTGCTGGGTCTGCTGGTCACCCCCCATGACCTGTTGCCGATTGCCTTGCCTGCCCTGGGCCTGGCGCTGTGGATGATCCTGTTTGCACGGCCCCTGTCGGTCGTGGTGGGCCTGATGCCGTTCCGGGCTTTCCATGGTCGCGAGAAAGCCTTCATTTCCTGGGTCGGCCTGCGCGGCGCCGTCCCGATCATCCTGGCGGTGTTCCCGCTGATGGCCGGGCTGCCCCATGCCCAACTTTATTTCAACCTGGCATTCTTTATCGTGCTGGTGTCCTTGTTGGTGCAGGGCACGAGCCTGCCCTGGGTCGCCAAGCTGCTGCATGTCACCGTCCCGCCCGAGCCCCTGCCAATATCCCGGGCCGCGCTGGAAGTGCACGTCACCAGCGAGTGGGAACTGTTCATTTATCGGCTCGGTGCAGAGAAATGGTGCATCGGCTCGCCCTTGCGCGACCTTAAAATGCCGGACGGAACCCGTATCGCGGCACTGTTTCGAGGCCAGCAATTGCTCCATCCGTCGGGTAGTACGGTGCTGGAAGTCAATGATTTGCTGTGTGTCATCGGCCATGAACACGACTTGCCGGCCCTTGGAAAACTGTTCAGCCAGGCCCCCCAACGAGGCCTCGATCTGCGCTTCTTCGGCGATTTCGTGCTCGAAGGAGACGCCCAGCTGGCCGCGGTTGCGGCACTGTACGGATTGAAACTCGACGGCATCGATCCGGACATGACCCTGGGGCGTTTCATTGCCCAGAAAGTGGGCGGTGCGCCAGTCGTCGGCGACCAGGTGGAGTGGAACAACACCTTGTGGACTGTCGCGGCCATGGACGGGAACAAGATCGGCAAAGTGGGCGTCAGATTCCCCGAAGGAAGTCGCCCGGGCCCCGGCTTGTTCCTCTAAACTGCTCCCATTCTTTATTTGCTTGACCGGTCTCTATGCCTACCCTGCGCTCCTTTTTCGCCATTGCCCTGCTGGGCCTGAGTCTTTCCATCTGCCCGCTGCAGGCCGCTGAACCGCCTACGAGCGAATCGGTGCAGGCCAGCCTGGACAAGATCGCCGACCGTAAACTGCCGGAGGCCGACCAAAAGGCCTTGCAAGCGGTGCTGCAAGGCACCCTGGCCCAACTCGCCAACAAGGCTGAATACGAGCAGAAACTGCAGGCCCTCAAACAGCAATTGGCCAGCGCGCCCAAGCAGAACATCGAAAACCAGCGCGAGCTGACGCGGCTGAAAAACACACCCGTGGTGCCCGTGGCGCAGCGCTACGCGAACCTGCCGATTCCCCAGCTCGAACAAATGCTGACGGATCGCTCCACCCAGCAGAGCGATCTGCAAAAGGCCCTCGCCGACGCCAACAGCCTGATCATCACGGCCCAGACCCGTCCCGAGCGGGCCCAGGCCGAGATCGCCAACAGCCAGACCCGTATCCAGCAAATCAACGCCACCCTCAAGGCGGGAAGAGACGCCGGAAAAACCCTGAGCAGCGAACAGCGCGACCAGCTCAACGCCGAGCTGGCGGCCCTTAACGCGCTGATCCCGTTGCGGCGCCAGGAGCTGGCCGGCAACAGTCAATTGCAAGACCTGGGCAACGGCCAGCACGACTTGCTGATGGAAAAAATCGCCCGCATGGAGCAGGAAATCCAGGACCTGCAGAACCTGATCAACCAGAAGCGCCTGGCCCAGTCCCAGGAGACGGTGACCCAGCAATCCATCGAAGCGCAGAAGGCCGGTGGCAGTAGCTTGCTGGCCACCGAAAGCGCGGCCAACCTCAAGCTCTCCGACTATTTGCTCAAAAGCACCGACCGTCTTAATGAAGTCACCCAGCAGAACCTGCAAACCAAGCAACTGCTGGACAGCGTCACCCAGACCGACGCAGCCCTGGACGAGCAGATCAGCGTGCTCAAGGGCAGCCTCCTGCTCTCCAAGATTCTCTACAAACAACGCCAGACACTGCCGCGCCTCAAGCTGGACCAGAACCTGGCCGACCAGATCGCCGACATCCGCCTGTACCAGTTCGAAGTCAGCCAGCAACGTGAGTTGCTGAACAATCCGAGCGCCTACGTCGACAGCCTGTTGGCATCCCAGCCGTCGGAGCAGGTTACGCCGCAGCTACGCAAGACCCTGCTGGACCTGGCCCTGACCCGTATCGACCTGCTGGAACGCCTGAGCCGCGAATTGAGCGCGGTGCTCAACGAATCCATCACCTTGCAGCTCAACCAGAAGCAATTGCTCAGCACCGCGCAGAACCTGCGGGCAACCCTCGAAGAACAGATGTTCTGGATCCCCAGCAACAAACCCCTGGATTTCGAATGGATGCGCGGCGTACCGAACCGCCTGGAAAAACAGATCGACTCGCTGCCCTGGGCATCGAGCCTCAGTGAGCTGGCCGATGGCCTGACACAACGACCGCTATTGTTCCTGCCCCTGGCGTTGTTGATTGGCGCACTGCTGTGGCGACGCAAGCATCTTTATGCCCGCCTGAACAAGGTTCACCAGGACGTTGGCCACTTCAAGCGCGACAGCCAGTGGCATACGCCTCAGGCGATCCTGATCAACATCCTGCTGGCGATGCCGGTAGCCCTGGCACTGGCCTTGTGTGGCTATGCCTTGCAGATCGACGCCCGCGGCCAGAACGCCAACCTCGGTGCCGCGCTGCTGCAGATTGGCCAGGCCTGGCTGGTGTTCTACACCGCGTATCGGATACTGGCACCCGGTGGCGTGGCCGAATTGCATTTCCGCTGGGAGAAACCCCAGGTCGAATTTCTCCAGGGCTGGATCCGCCGCCTCGGTCTGGTGGTGCTGGCGTTGGTGGCCGTGGTGGCCGTGGCCGAGTTGCAACCGTCGACCCTGGCCGACGACGTACTGGGCATGCCCGTGGTGCTGACCTGCTATGCCCTGATGGCCTGGCTGCTCAGTCGCCTGTTGCTCAGCAGCCCGACGCACCGCAATACCTCACTGTTCCGCAAGGCCCTGGGGGTGATTTTCACCGCCCTGCCAATCGCCTTGTTCGTGGCGGTGTGCTTCGGCTATTACTACACCGCCCTCAAACTCAGCGACCGGTTGATCAACACCCTGTACCTGCTGATGTTCTGGCTGGTGATCGAGGCAACCTTCGTACGGGGCCTGTCGGTTGCGGCACGGCGTCTGGCCTATCAGCGGGCCCTGGCCAAGCGCCAGGCGGCCAAGGAAGCCGGCGATGGCGAAGCAGTCGTCGAGGAACCGACCCTGGATATCGAGAAAGTCAACGAACAGTCCCTGCGTCTGATCCGCCTGGCCCTGCTGGGTGGTTTCATCGCCGCACTGTACTGGGTCTGGTCGGACCTGATCAGCGTATTCTCCTACCTGGACAACATCACGCTCTACGAATACACCAGCGGCACCGGCGTCAATATGAGCATGGTGCCCATCAGCATCGGCGACATGCTGGGCGCGCTGATCATCATCGGTATCACCTTCGCCCTGGCACGCAACCTGCCGGGCCTGCTGGAGGTGTTTGTGCTGTCCAAGCTGAACCTGGCCCAGGGCAGCGCCTACGCCACCACCACGCTGCTGTCCTATGTGATTGCCGGCGTCGGCTTCGTCACCACACTGTCCACACTGGGCGTGAGCTGGGACAAGCTGCAATGGCTGGTGGCCGCGCTGTCGGTGGGCCTGGGCTTCGGCATGCAGGAGATCTTCGCCAACTTCATCTCCGGGATCATGATCCTGTTCGAGCGCCCGGTGCGGATCGGCGACACCATCACCATCGGCAACCTGTCGGGCACGGTGAGCAAGATCCGCATTCGCGCCACCACCATTACCGACTTCGACCGCAAGGACATCATCGTCCCGAACAAGACCTTCATCACCGGGCAACTGATCAACTGGTCGCTGACCGACACCGTCACCCGGGTCACCTTGAAACTGGGCGTGGACTATGGCTCCGACCTGGATCGGGTCCGCGAGCTGCTGCTCAAGGCCGCCCGGGAGAACCCGCGGGTGCTGAAGGAGCCGGAACCGATCGTGTATTTCCTGAACTTCGGCGAGAGTACCCTCGACCATGAGCTGCGCATGCATGTGCGCGACCTCGGTGACCGCAACCCGGTACTGGACGAAATCAACCGCTTCATCAACCGCGAGTTCAAGAAGGAGCACATCAACATCTCCTTCCGGCAGATGGAGATCTACCTGAAGAATCTCCAGGGCCAGGAATACAAACTGGTACCCGCCGAGCCCGACAAGAAGACCATCACGGCCGTGCCCTCGACCGTAGCCAACATCAAACCGGTGCCGGAACCACCGCACGACACACTCGACTGATCGCGTCGGTGCCAGCAGGCATCGCGCCGGAGATGGCCATGAAAACGCTGGAAACCCTGACCTTCGATAACCGCTTCGCCCGCCTGGGCGACGGTTTTTCGGCCCACGTCCTGCCTGAACCCATCGACAACCCCCGGCTGGTCGTTGCCAGTCCGGCCGCCATGGCGCTGTTGGACCTGGACCCGGCCGAAGCCCAGGCGCCGTTGTTCGCCGAGCTGTTCGGCGGGCATAAGCTGTGGGCCGAGACCGAGCCTCGGGCGATGGTGTATTCCGGGCACCAGTTCGGCCATTACAACCCGCAACTGGGCGATGGCCGCGGACTGTTATTGGGGGAGGTGTACAACGAAGCCGGCCAGCACTGGGACCTGCACCTCAAGGGCGCCGGGCAAACGCCCTTTTCGCGGATGGGCGACGGACGCGCGGTGCTGCGCTCCTCGATCCGTGAGTTCCTCGCCTCCGAAGCGCTGCATGCCCTGGGCATCCCCACCACGCGGGCGCTGTGCGTGATCGGTTCGGACACCCCCGTGTGGCGTGAAAAACAGGAACGCGCCGCCATGGTGCTGCGCCTGGCACCGAGCCATGTGCGTTTTGGCCATTTCGAATACTTCTACTACACCAAGAAGCCCGAGCTGCATGCGACGCTCGCCGAGCATGTGTTGAACCTGCATTATCCCGAGTGCCGCGAGCAGCCGGAGCCGTACCTGGCAATGTTTCGAGAAATCGTCGAGCGCAACGCTGAACTGATTGCGAAATGGCAAGCCTATGGCTTCTGCCACGGGGTGATGAACACCGACAACATGTCGATCCTGGGCATCACCTTCGACTTCGGGCCGTTCGCGTTCCTCGACGACTTCGACGCCCATTTCATCTGCAACCACTCCGATGACCAGGGCCGCTACTCCTTCAGCAACCAGGTGCCCATCGGCCAGTGGAACCTCAGTGCCCTGGCCCAGGCCCTGACGCCTTTCATCAGCGTCGAGGCCCTGCGCGAGACCCTCGGTTTGTACTTGCCGCTGTACCAGGCCCACTATCTGGATCTGATGCGTCGCCGCCTCGGCCTGACCCGCGCCGAAGAGGATGACCAGAAACTGGTGGAACGTCTCCTGCAGTTGATGCAGAACAGCGGCGTCGACTACAGCCTGTTCTTCCGCCGCCTGGGAGACCAGGCGCCCGGCCAGGCCATCGCCACCCTGCGCGATGACTTCGTTAACCTCAAGGGTTTCGACGCCTGGGGTGAGCTCTACATCGCCCGGGTCAACCGCGAAGGCGCCATCGATCAAGACCAGCGCCGTACTCGCATGCATGCGGTCAACCCGCTATACATCCTGCGCAACTACCTGGCACAGAACGCCATCGACGCCGCCGAGTCTGGCGACTACGACGAAGTGCGCCGCTTACACAGCGTGCTGAGCAACCCGTTCGAAGAGCAACCGGGCATGGACGCGTACGCCCAACGTCCGCCCGAGTGGGGCAAGCATCTGGAGATCAGTTGCTCGTCCTGAACAGACTGCAGGGCATCAAGCCAGACCATCGGTGGCTGTGACCGGATGTGGGTATCCGCTTACCCCACTTTGTCGTTTCCCTGCTCAGGCGTTTCGATTCCCGGCTCTGTTTCCGCATCCTTTTGCTCATCCGCCGGTTTTTCCGGCGCTTTCTTCTCGGGGTAGCCCGGCATGCCGCGGGCATCTTCCGGGGTCAGCTCGTCCCGCTCATGACGACGGTCAGTTGCATAGGCGGGGGCAGCGTTCGGGTCTTCGTCGCGACCGGCCGAGCCCAGTACGAAGCCGTCGTCGTTGGGGTTGTCCCTTACTTCGTCAAGGGCATCATTTCTCGGATGGCTCATGGGACCTCCATGGGTTGCGAATGGGTACACGGTGTTTTTTTGAGGTCCAGGCGCGCCATCCGTGCAACGTATCGGATGAATGGCACCCCTTGATAATCCACGCCGACGGCACCAGATCAGGCTCATCACCGTCTTTTGGAAGCCCGCCATGCCTGACCCTATGCTGATTCCCTGCCCCCAGTGCAACGGCCTCAATCGCCTGCCCACCGACCGTCTGGCGGACGGGCCCAAATGCGGACGCTGCAAGTCCCCAGTGCTGCTGGATAAACCGTTCGAACTCAAACAAGGCGACTATGCCAGCCAGATCAAGGGCGACCTGCCGCTGTTGGTCGACGTATGGGCGGATTGGTGTGGGCCCTGCAAGTCTTTCGCGCCTGTATTTGAGCAGGCCGCCGCGCAACTGATGGGTAAATGCCGCTTGGCCAAGCTCGACAGCGAAGCCAATCAGCAGCTATCGGCGCAATTGGGAATTCGCTCGATTCCCAGCCTGATCCTGTTCAGGAACGGTCGGGAGGTCGCACGCCAGAGCGGCGCGTTGCCCTTGCCGCAGCTGATGGGCTGGTTGCGTAGCCAGGGCATGTAAGAACACACCCACAACAAGCCAAACCCAATCAGGGCTCAGCCCTGTTCCAACAACCCATGCAGCTCGACAAACTGCTGGGTCAGCTTGTGCCGCGCGTCCAGGTGGATCAACGGCAAGCTGGCCTGGTGGGACTCGCGCATGCGTACCGAACTACTCAGGTACACCGGCAGCACCGGCAGGCCTTCGGCGATCAGTTCATCCAGCATCTGCTGCGGCAGGCTGGCGCGCGCCTGGAACTGATTGACGACGATGCCTTCGATTTCAAGGCTGTCGTTATGGTCATCCTTGAGTTCTTCGATTTCCGACAGCAGTCCATACAACGCCTGACGAGAGAAACTGTCGCAATCGAAGGGGATCAATACCCGATCGGCGGCGATCAACGCTGAAACCGCATAGAAATTCAATGCGGGTGGTGTATCCAGGTAAATCCGGTCGTAATCCTCATCCAACTCGTCGAGCAGTTTGCGCAGCTTGTTGATCTTGTGCTTCGCCTCCAGCTTGGGCTGCAGATCCGTCAGCTCGGCGGTGGCGGTGACGACATGGAGGTTGTCGAACGGTGTTTCGTAGATGTCGACCTTGTTCTTCTTCGAGAAAGGCCCGGACGACAGTGTCTGCTTGAAAAAATCGGCGATGCCCATGGGAATATCGTCGCCGGTGAGACCGGTCAGGTATTGCGTGGAGTTGGCTTGGGCATCCAGGTCTATCAACAGCGTGCGATACCCTTCACTGGCGCTGACTGCCGCCAGATTGCAGGCGATGCTGGACTTGCCCACGCCACCTTTCTGATTGAACACCACACGCCGCATGTCAAAACCTCCGTGTATCAAAGATTCCCGAGTGTAGTAGGG
Organism: Pseudomonas sp. AF32; assembly: GCF_022342325.2. NCBI lineage: Bacteria > Pseudomonadati > Pseudomonadota > Gammaproteobacteria > Pseudomonadales > Pseudomonadaceae > Pseudomonas > Pseudomonas sp. AF32. The sequence continues at coordinate 9,189 of NZ_RQJK02000014.1, forward strand.
CAAGCCCCCGCTTCGCTACCTTCGGCATGGATGGACCACAGCGTTAGTGGCTTTTTCCGAATAGGAGGCGTCAATTTGCCCAGAGCCTTACGGAAGTAGCTGACAGACAGGCTCGTCATAATCGCGACAATGATGTCCCTGAGGCCGGGGGGCCTTCAAATCTCCCTGCATGCCAATGTAACCATTATTTGCTACAAGCCAACCGCACCGGGATAATGCGCGCCACTTGGGTCGCAAGATCATGCAGGGTTGGACGCGGGTCAAACCACTGAACCGTGACAATAAAAGCCCGCAGGGGTGGGATGAATTCTGTGATCGATTTCAACATCGCCCAATGGCGCGCATGGGCCCCTGGGCTCGAAAGCGTGGACGATTGGCAGGCGTGGAGCCGACAGCCGGTCATGCTGCCCCCCAGCGACGGCGCCCCTGACGTCTCGTTCCTGCCGGCCATGCAACGGCGGCGACTCAGCCGCCTGGCGCGGATGGCCTTCAGTGTCGGCTGGCCCCTGGCCGAAAATCGGCCGGACCTGCCGTTGGTCTTTATTTCCCGCCACGGTGAAACCCCACGCACTTTTGAGATTCTCAAGGACCTGGCAATCGACCAGCCGTTGTCACCCACCCAGTTCAGCCTGTCGGTGCATAACGCGGTGATTGGTCTGTGGTCGATCATGCGCGGCGAAACCAGCGAGATGACCGCCCTGGCCGCGACCGGCGACGGGCTGGAACATGGCGTGCTGGAGGCCGTCGCGCTGTTGAATGAAGGCGCGCAGGCAGTATTGCTGGTCATTGCCGAAGAACAGCCGCCCCAGGTGTATTCACCCTGGGTGAACGATGTGCCGTTTCCCTATGCGGTAGGGCTTTTACTGACCCGGGGCGACGATTGGCAACTGACCCTGTCATCCCCGCACGCCCAACCGCAAGGCAGCGAATGGCCCCATGCCCTTGATCTGGTGCGTACGCTGCTGAACAACGAAACCACCTGCCAACATGCCTGGAAGAATCGTGTATGGACCTGGCAACGCAACCGGTGACAGGAAAACACCGCGACGCCTATTACTGGCGCCTGCTCGCAACCGCTGCAAGCTTTACCCTGTTCGGGTTGGGCGGGTTGTGCCTGCGCCTGCTGGTGTTTCCGCTGCTGGCCCGCTGGCCCGGCGATGCCCAGGCCCACCGGCAACGGGCTCGGCGCACGGTTGGACGCTTGTTCTGGTTCTTCATCCGCTTCATGGCCCGCACCGGCGTGCTCACCTACCGGATCGACGGCGCGGAAAAGCTTGGCCGCCCCGGGCAGATGATCATTGCCAACCACCCGTCGCTGATCGACGTGGTGTTCCTGATCGGGCTGGTGCGCGATGCCAACTGCGTGGTGAAAAAAAGCCTGTGGGACAACCCCTTTACCCGTGGCCCGTTGCGTTCGACCCAATACATCAGTAACGACGGCAGTATGGACATGCTCGATGCCGCCAGCGATGCCCTGAGGGATGGCCAGACCCTTATTGTGTTTCCGGAAGGTACACGGACCCAGCCCGGCCAGGCGCCGGCCTTTCATCGGGGCGCAGCGGCCATCGCCCTGCGGGGTGCGAAAATTCTCACGCCCGTGACGATCAAGGTCAGCCCCACCACCCTGACCAAGGCCGAACCCTGGTACCGCATCCCCCAACGCCGCGTGCACTTCAGTTTCCATGTGGGGGCCGATATAGATCCACAGGCATTCGCCACGCTCGGCCCTGCGCCCCAGGCTTCGCGCAGGCTCAACGATTTTTTGCATCACTATTACATCAAGGAGCTCGCCGAAGATGAGCGATCTGCACCGTGACATCAAACAGCTGATCATCGACGCCCTCGGCCTTGAGGACATCAGTGTCGACGATATCGGCGATCACCTGCCCCTGTTCGGCGAAGGCCTGGGCCTGGACTCGGTGGATGCCCTGGAGCTTGGCCTGGCGATCCAGAAAAAGTGGGGCATCAAGATTGATGCCGACGCCAAGGACACCCGCAACCATTTCAGCAACGTGGCAAGCCTTGCGGCCTTCGTCACTGCAAAAAGCGCTTGAGACCGGACCATGCAAACTCGTGATGACATTTTCAACACCCTGCGCGATGCCCTGGTCGAGCTCTTCGAGCTGGAACCGGAGCGTGTGACACTGGATGCGAACCTGTACCAGGACCTGGAAATCGACAGCATCGACGCGGTCGATCTGATCGACCACATCAAGCGCCAGACCGGCAAGAAAATCGCCGCCGAAGAATTCAAGTCCGTGCGCACCGTCAACGATGTGGTCGAGGCGGTCTATCGACTGGTCCAACCGGCCGCATGAGCCGGTTGATTGGCCTCGGCCTGCTATTGGCGGGCCTGCTTTACCCCTTTGCGGTGTATTTCGGCATGGAGCACTACGCTCCGTGGCAGTTCGGCCTGCTGCTGGGTAGCCTCTGGCTGGCCCGCGCATTGCTCGGAAAGGGCGGGCCCGGCACGCTCTGGATGGCGGTGACGGCGATCGTGTTCTGCGTGTTGCTCGCCCTGTTCGACAGCCCGCTCCTGCTGCGCTGGTACCCGGTGCTGATCAGCGCCTTCATGCTCGGGCTGTTCGTCCTGAGCCTGAAGTACGGCCCGCCGATGATCGAACGCATCGCCCGCCTGCGCGAACCGCAGTTGCCGGCGAAAGCGGTGGTTTACACCCGCCAGGTCACGGTGGCCTGGTGTGTGTTTTTCCTGTGTAACGGTTTACTCGCCGCCGCCCTGACCCTCTGGGCGCCGCTGAGTTGGTGGATGTTGTACACCGGCCTGATTTCCTACGGATTGATGGGGCTGCTGTTTGCCATTGAATGGCTCATACGACAACGGGTAAGAGGCCGCCCATGAATTGGATAACGCTTGAGCAGATGTTGCTCGAGGCTCGACCGGAACGCCTCGTGGCAGTCGATCCGGTCATGGATCACTCGCAGTTGCGGGACGAGGCACTGCGCCTGGCCGCAGGCCTGCGGGCCAAGGGGGCACGCCATGTCGCTGTGCACCTGGAAGATGCCGCCGACCTGGCCATCGCCCTGCTCGGCGCCTGGTGCGCCGGAGTACGCGTGCTGCTGCCCGCTGACCTGCAGCCACAGACCCGCCAACGCTGGTCGGCGGATGTCGACTTGTGGCTGACCGACCAAACCGGCGACACCCATCCCCGTGACGTGCAGCCAGCACCGCTGTCCCCCGCCGAGCTGGATCCGGCGCTATGCTGGCTGACCCTGTGCACTTCCGGCTCCAGCGGCGAGCCCAAGCGCATCGAGAAAAACCTGCGACAGCTGAGCCAGGAAGTACAGGCCCTGGAACAACTCTGGGGCGCCGACCTGGGGCCGGCCTGCATCATTGGCAGTGTGGCCGCCCAGCACATCTATGGCTTGCTGTTCCGGGTGCTCTGGCCGTTGTGCGCAGGTCGCCCGTTCGTGCGCCGGCAAGTGGCTTTTCCGGAAGACCTGCAACGCGCCAGCCGTGAACACCCGGCCTTTGCCTGGGTCGCCAGCCCGGCGCTGCTCAAGCGCATGGGCGACAACCTCGATTGGACAGCCCTGAGCGGCGTACGCCGGGTATTTTCTTCCGGCGGCGCGTTGCCGACAGAGGCTGCCCAAAGTCTGCAACAGCGCCTGGGACAATGGCCGACGGAAATATTCGGCAGTTCGGAAACCGGTGGTATCGCCTGGCGTCAGGGCGACGGAGCGTGGCTGCCCTTTGCCGGCGTCGAGCTGAGCCAGGACCGCGACGGTGCGTTGTTGATCGCTTCGCCCTATTTGCCGCCCGGCCATGTGGAACACACCGCCGACGCGGTACGGATCGCGGCCGACGGGCGCTTCGAACTGCTTGGCCGGTTGGACCGCATCGTCAAGCTCGAAGAAAAACGCATCTCCCTGCCGATGCTCGAACAGGCCCTGCTGGCTCACGAATGGGTCAGCGAAGCACGGCTCGGCGTGGTACAGGAAAATCGTGCGTCTCTCGGCGCGCTGGTGGTACTGAACGAAACCGGCCTCCACGCTTTGCGTAGCCTGGGACGACGCGCCGTCACCGAGGCCTTGCGCCAACACCTGAGCGGCCACTGCGAGCCCTTGGCACTGCCCCGACGCTGGCGTTGGTTACGGCAGTTGCCCTTCAATGCCCAGGGCAAACTGCCCCAGGCCGAGGTCGAAGCCCTGCTGTTGGCGCCGCGTCCGAAAGCCGCCGAAGTGCTGGAGAAAATTGAAGCCGACGGTGAGTGGAGCCTGCAACTGGCGGTTCCCCCGGACCTGGCGTACTTCAGCGGGCATTTTCCCACCGCGCCGGTGTTGCCCGGCGTGGTCCAGGTCGACTGGGCCCTGAGCCTTGGCCGACAGCTGCTGGACCTGCCCCCCCGATTCATCGGCATGGAAGTGCTGAAATTCCAGCAACTGATTCGCCCCGGCGATGAGGTCCAACTGCACCTGCGCTTTGACCGGGAACGCGGCAAGCTCTATTTCGCTTACCGCAATGACACGGCCACCTGCTCCAGCGGGCGGATTGTGTTGGGAGTAGCTGATGCATAACCCCTGCGCCGTCATCCCCGTCTACAACCACGAAACCGCCATCGCGGCGGTGGTCCGGGCCCTGCTCGACAATAACCTGCCCTGTGTGCTGGTGGATGACGCCAGCAGCCCGGCCTGCGCTGCGGTACTGGAACAGTTGGCCGAGAATGAGCAGGTCTACCTGGTCCGGCTGGCGGTCAACCAGGGCAAGGGCGGCGCGGTGATGACGGGCCTGCGGGAAGCCTCGCGCCTGGGGTTCAGCCACGCCTTGCAGGTTGACGCCGATGGGCAGCATGACCTGGGCGACGTGAAGCGCTTCATTGACGAGTCCCGCACTTATCCCGATGCGCTGATCTGCGGCTATCCTCAGTATGACGCCAGCGTGCCCAAAGGCCGCCTGTACGCCCGCTACCTGACCCATGTCATGGTGTGGATCAACAGCCTGTCCCTGCAAATCCGCGACTCCATGTGCGGCTTCCGGGTGTATCCCCTGCCTGTGACCCTGGCGCTGATTGGCTCGGCGAATATCGGCAAGCGCATGGATTTCGATTCGGACGTCCTGGTACGTCTGGCGTGGCGCAACCAGCCGATGCGCTGGTTGCGCACCCGGGTTCACTATCCCCAGGACGGCGTCTCGCATTTCCGCCTGTTCCACGACAACGTACTGATTACCCGCATGCACACCCGGCTGTTCTTCGGCATGCTGGTGCGCCTGCCGCTGATTCTCTGGCGACGGTGGCGGACATGAGCAGCGACCAGCAGCACTGGGCCGATCGCCAGGAACGCGGCAGTTTCTGGCTGATGAAGTTCACCGCGTTCGCCGCCAGGGTACTGGGCCGCCGACTGTTGAGCCCGTTGCTGTACGGCATCGTCCTGTACTTCTTCATCTTCGGCCGCAGCGCCCGGCATGCGGCGTGGCAGTACCAGCAGCGCCTGGCCGACTGGAGCGGCCGTACCGAGCTACGCCCGACACATTGGCGAGTCTTCGGGCAATTCATGGCATTCGCCGACTCCCTGCTGGACAAACTCGACGTCTGGAACGGCAAGCTCGGCATCGAACAGATCGAAATCGTCGACACAGCGCTGTTGCGCAACCATCTGCGCGGCGAACGGGGGCAGATGCTGGTGGGCGCTCACCTGGGCAACCTCGAAATGTGCCGGGCCCTGGCCGAGCTCGGCGAGAAGGTGACCATGAATGTGCTGGTGCACACCAAGCACGCCGAGCAGTTCAACCGCTTGCTGGGCGAGGCCGGTGCCACGCACCTGCGACTGATCCAGGTCAGCGAGCTGGATCCGGTGATCATGTTGCAGCTCAGCGAGCGCCTGGAACGCGGCGAATGGCTGGCCATCGCCGGCGACCGCGTACCGCTGCACGGCGGACGCAGCGTGACCGTAGATTTCATGGGCTCTCCCGCCGCGTTTCCCCAGGGACCGTGGTTGCTGGCCGGCCTGTTGAAATGCCCGGCCAACCTGCTCATGTGCCTCAAGCACGAGGGGCGTTATCGGGTCACCCTCGAACCGTTCGCCGAGGCCGTGGTGTGGAAACGCGGCGACCGCGAGCAAGTGATCGCCCACTGGGCCGGTCAGTACGCCGAGCGCCTGGCGCAGTATTGCCTCGAAGCCCCGCAACAGTGGTTCAACTTTTACCCTTTCTGGAAGACCGATGACGATGCCCACTCTTGAGCCGGTAACCTTCGGCGAACGCCCCTTGCGCATCGAAGACGTGCTGGCCCTGGCCAACCGTCAGGCGCCGACGCAACTGCAGGACGAGCCTGGGTTCCGCCAGCGCATCGCCAAGGGCGCGCAGTTCCTCGATTCCTTGTTGGACAAGGAAGGCGTGATCTACGGCGTGACCACCGGCTATGGCGATTCCTGCGTCGTGGCCGTACCACTGCACCACGTCGAGGCCCTGCCGCGTCACCTGTACACATTCCACGGCTGTGGCCTGGGCAAGTTGCTGGACGCCCAGGCCACGCGCGCGGTGCTGGCGGCGCGTTTGCAGTCGCTGTGCCACGGCGTATCCGGGGTGCGAGTGGAGCTGCTGGAGCGGCTCCAGGGCTTCCTCGAACATGACATTCTGCCGTTGATCCCCGAAGAAGGTTCGGTGGGCGCCAGCGGCGACCTGACGCCGCTGTCTTACGTGGCCGCGACCCTGTCCGGCGAACGCGAAGTGATGTTCCGTGGCGAGCGCCGCTCGGCCGCCGACGTACACCGCGAGCTGGGCTGGACCCCGTTGGTGCTGCGCCCCAAGGAAGCCCTGGCGCTGATGAACGGCACCGCCGTGATGACCGGCCTGGCCTGCCTCGCCTTCGCCCGGGCCGACTACCTGCTGCAACTGGCCACCCGCATCACCGCGCTGAACGTGGTCGCCCTGCAAGGCAACCCGGAACACTTCGACGAGCGCCTGTTCGCCGCCAAGCCCCATCCGGGGCAGACGCAAGTGGCCGCGTGGCTGCGCCAGGACCTGGCGATCGACGCCCCGACCGCGCCGCTGCACCGTCTGCAGGATCGCTACTCCCTGCGCTGCGCGCCCCACGTGCTCGGCGTGCTGGCCGACAGCCTGGGCTGGCTGCGGTCGTTCATCGAGACCGAACTCAACAGCGCCAACGACAACCCGATTATCGACGCCGAAGCCGAACGGGTGCTGCATGGCGGGCATTTCTATGGCGGGCATATCGCCTTCGCCATGGACAGCCTCAAGAATCTGGTGGCCAACGTCGCCGACCTGCTGGACCGCCAGCTCGCCCTGCTGGTGGACGAACGCTACAACCATGGCCTGCCGAGCAACCTGTCCGGCGCCAGCGCCGAGCGGGCGATGCTCAACCATGGCTTCAAGGCCGTGCAGATCGGCGCCAGCGCCTGGACTGCCGAAGCCTTGAAAAACACCCTGCCGGCCAGCGTCTTCTCACGTTCCACCGAGTGCCACAACCAGGACAAGGTCAGCATGGGCACCATCGCCGCCCGGGACGCGATCCGCGTGCTGGAGCTGACCGAGCAAGTCGCCGCCGCGACGCTACTGGCGGCCAACCAGGGCGTATGGCTGCGCAGCCGCGCCGAAGACGCCCGACCGCTACCGCCAGCCTTGGCCGCCATGCACGCGCAGTTGGCCGAGGATTTCCCGCCCGTCATCGAAGACCGCGCCCTGGAAGGCGAACTGCGTCTGTGCCTGCAACGCATCGCCGGACAGCATTGGAGGCTGCATGCGTAGTCAGGGCGTGCTGCATGTCGACACCCAGGTCGTGGTGCCGTTTTTCGATGTCGATTCGATGAACGTGGTCTGGCACGGCCATTACGTCAAATACCTGGAAGTGGCCCGCTGTGCGCTGCTCGACCTGATCGGCCACAACTACAACGATATGCTCGAATCCGGCCATGCCTGGCCGGTGATCGACTTGCAGTTGCGCTATGTACGCAGCGCCGTGTTCGGCCAGGTGCTGACCGTGCGCGCCAGCCTGGTGGAGTGGGAGAACCGCTTGAAGATCCATTACCTGATCAGCGACGCAGCGACCGGCGAACGCCTGACCCGCGCCAGCTCGGTGCAGGTGGCGGTGAACATCGCGACTCGCGAAATGCTGCTGGCCTCGCCCCGGGTCTTTGTCGACGCCGTAGAAAGGAAACTGCCATGAAGCGCCTGTTTCTCTGGTTGTGGCTGTGCTGCCTGGCGCCCCTGGCCCAGGCTTTTGACTTGCAACAGTTGAGCGATCAACTGGCCCGTCCGGAAGTGATCCACGGACAATTCATCCAGGAAAAACACCTGCGCGCCCTGTCCCAGCCCCTCACCAGCAAGGGGCTTTTTGTCCTGGCCAAACAACACGGCCTGCTATGGCTTTTGCAAACCCCGTTGCAACAGGACTATCGGATCACTGCCAAAGGCATTGCCCGGCGCGAAGGCAACACCTGGCAGGTGCTGCCCAACAAGAGCGCCGGCGCCGAGCAGAACCGCTTGTTCCTGGCCGTGTTGCAGGGCGACAGCAGTGGCCTGCAACGGGATTTCGAGCTGAGCCTGTCGGGTACGCCGCAGCAATGGAAGCTCACCCTGACCCCACGCTCGGTGTTGCTCAAACAAGTCTTCAACCAGATCAACATCGACGGCGGTGAACTGGTGCAGCGCATCGAACTGCTGGAAACCCAAGGCGACAGCACCGTGCTGCGCATGCAGGACAGCACCAGCGCGCAGCCCTTGAGCGAAGCGGAGCAACATGACTTTGCCGAGTGAGCGCACGCTGCCGCGGCTGTTCCTGATCCTGCTGCTGGCGGTTTTGGCGCTGGCCGGCTGGCAGTGGCGTAACGGCGCGCCATTGTCGGCCAACCTCATGGAATTGGTGCCGGGCACCTCCCCCGACGCTCTGGAGCTTATCGCCGAACAGCGCATGCAGGAGCCGCTGAACCGCGAAGTACTGGTGCTGGTGGGCCATGACGATCGCCAACGGGCCATCGTCCTGGCGCAGACCCTCGGCGAGCAATGGCAGGCGAGCGGGTTGTTCGACAAGGTCCAATGGACCCTGCAAGCCGATCTGCCGGCGTTGCGCACGCAATTGCTCAACGGGCGGCTGGCGATGCTCTCGGCGCCAGACCGGCAGCAATTGATCGAACAGCCCCAGGCCTTCATCCAGCAACGGGTGCAGGCCCTGTTCGACCCGTTCAACGGCTTCAGCCTGGTGCCGAGCCAGGACGACTGGCTCGGCCTGACCACCCGAATCCAGAACAGCCAGCCCCAACGCGGCGCGGTGCAACTGGACGTGGGCAGCGGTGCACTGGTGGCCGAAGCCGACGGCAAACACTGGGTGATGCTGCGGGCCCGCACCCATGGCAATGCCTTCGACATGAACCTGCCGTTGCAAGTGGCCGAGCTGTTGCAACGCAGCCGCGACCAGGCAGGCCAGGCACAGGGGCAATTGCTGGCCGCCAGTGGCCTGCTGTACGCCGCCAACGGGCAGCAGCAGGCCTCGCGGGAAATCACCTGGGTCGGCGGTGGCGCAACGGTCGGCATCCTGTTGCTGCTGTTACTGGCCTTCCGGCGCCTGCGTGTGTGGCTGGCGTTCGTGCCCGTGCTGGTGGGCATGCTGTTTGGCGCGGTGGCCTGCGTGGCGCTGTTCGGACGCATGCATGTCATGACCCTGGTGCTGGGCTCCAGCCTGATCGGCGTGGCGGTGGATTATCCGTTGCATTACCTGTCCAAGAGCTGGAGGCTCAAGCCATGGCGCAGTTGGCCGGCCCTGCGCCTGACCCTGCCGGGGCTGAGCCTGAGCCTGGCGACCACCTGCATCGGTTATCTGGCCCTGGCCTGGACTCCGTTCCCGGCGCTGACCCAGATCGCAATCTTTTCCGCCGCCGGGTTGGCCGGGGCCTACCTGACGGCGGTCTGCCTGCTGCCCGCGCTGCTCAACGGCGTGGAACTGCGTCCGGCCCAATGGCCGTTGCGGCTTTGCGAACGCCTGCTCGAACTTCGCCAAGCGCTGCTGGCGCGGATGTGCACACCGATCTTGCTGGCGCTGCTGTTGATCTTCTGCGCCGGCGGGCTGTGGCACCTGACCACGAAAAACGATATCCGCCAATGGATCGGCACACCTCGACACTTGACCGAGGAAGCTCAGGTCATCGCCCGCATCACCGGTTTCCAACCCACCAGCCAGTTCTTCCTGATCCGCGCCAAGGATCAGGCTCAACTGCTGGAACGCCAGACCGCACTCAACGAGCGTCTGGACCAACTGGTCGGCCTGGAAAAACTCCAAGGCTACCTGTCGCTGAATCAGTTGGTCAGCGCGCCCGCCGAACAGCAGAAAGTCCGTGAAGCCCTGGCCCGACTGCCGGCGTTCTGGCAACCGCTGCTGGACCTGGGGGTACCCGTCAGCGCGTTGCAGGCGGAACTGGCGCAATTGCAGGCCTTGCCCGTGACCGATATAGATGCCGCGCTCAGCGGGCCGCTGGCCGAGCCGTATCGCACGCTCTGGCTCGGTCCGACGGGGCTGGACGCAGAGCAGGGCGTGGCGGCAGTGGTCAGCCTGCAGGGCTTGAACGATGCGGCGCTGCTGCGGGTGCAGGCGGTGGACTTGCCCGGCGTACAGCTGGTGGATCGCCTGGGGGACCTGAACCGGGTGTTCGCCGCCACGCAAATCAGCGCCGCCGAGTTGAAGCTGGCCTCCTGCGTGCTGATTGTGCTGTTGCTGATCTGGCCCTTCGGTGTCGGCGCAGCCCTGCGCATCGTCGCCCTGCCACTGCTGGCGGCGCTGTGTAGCCTGGCGAGCCTCGGTTGGCTGGGACAGCCGCTGACCTTGTTCAGCCTGTTCGGCCTGTTGCTGGTCACCGCCATCGGTGTCGACTACGCAATCCTGATGCGCGAACAGATCGGCGGTGCCGCAGTGAGCCTGCTGGGCACGCTGCTGGCGGCGGTCACTACCTGGCTGTCGTTCGGCCTGCTGGCGCTTTCCAGCACACCGGCGGTGAGCAATTTCGGCCTGGCGGTCAGCCTGGGGCTGGCGTTCAGCTTCCTGCTGGCGCCTTGGGCCGGACGCCAGGCACACCGAATGCCCGCGCAGGAATCGACCCAATGAAGACTACTCATTCGAACATCGCTGCCTCGGCAAGGAGTCCACATGTCTACGATTGAAATGGAACGTCGCCAGGTCGTCATCATCGGCGCAGGCCCTTCCGGCGCCATCGCTGCCGCGCTGCTCAAGCGCAAGGGCCACGATGTGCTGGTGATCGAGCGCCAGCATTTCCCGCGCTTCTCCATCGGCGAGAGCCTGTTGTCCCATTGCCTGGACTTCGTCGAAGAGGCTGGCATGCTGGAGGCGGTGAATGCCGCCGGTTTCCAGCGCAAGAATGGCGCGGCCTTCGTCTGGGGCGAGCGCTACAGCGCCTTCGATTTCGGTGACACGTTCAGTGAAGGCAAACCCACTACCTTCCAGGTCCAGCGCGCAGACTTCGACAAATTGCTGGCCGACCAGGCGGCGTTGCAAGGGGTGGAGATCCGTTATGGCGAAGCCATCGCCAGCGCTGACTTCACCCTCGCCAAACCGCAACTGGGGGTGCTGCGCGAGGACGGCAGCGAGTACCGCGTCGAGGCGCAATTCGTGCTCGACGCCAGCGGCTATGGCCGGGTCCTGCCACGCTTGCTGGACCTGGAAGCGCCGTCGAATTTCCCGGTACGCCAAGCGGTGTTCACGCACATCGAAGACCGGATCGATGCTCCGGCGTTCGACCGTGAAAAGATCCTGATCACCACTCACCCCAGCAAACGCGACATATGGTTCTGGACCATTCCATTCAGCGGCGGGCGCTGCTCGGTGGGTGTGGTCGCGGCGGCGGAACATTTCGCCGGCCGCACCGACGACCTTGATGCCTGCCTGCGCGGCTTCATCGACGAAACCCCCAGCCTGTCCGGCGTGCTGGCCCATGCGGTCTGGGACACCCCGGCGCGGACCATTGGCGGCTACTCCGCCAACGTGAAAACCTTGCACGGTCCAGGCTTTGCCCTGCTGGGCAACGCCGCCGAATTCCTCGACCCGGTGTTTTCCTCCGGCGTGACCATCGCCATGCGTTCGGCGAGCATGGCCGCCGACGTGCTCCATCGCCAGTTGCAGGGCGACAGCGTGGACTGGCAGGGCGAATTCACCGAACCACTCAAGCGCGGCGTCGATACCTTCCGCTGCTACGTCGAAGGCTGGTACGCCGGCACCTTCCAGGACGTGATTTATTACACCGAAGGCTCAGCGGATATCCGTCGCATGATCAGTTCGATCCTGGCCGGCTATGCCTGGGATGAACGCAACCCTTTCGTCAGCGAACCCAAGCGCCGGCTGCGCATGCTCTCGGAAATCTGTGCGAGCACGGCGCCATGAGGGAGCGACCATGAGCTACCTGAGCGACAGTTACGTCGAAGAAACCCGCTTCGGCTTCTGGTTCCTGCGCAGCCATACCTGGCAGCACCATGTGCTGCGCGTGGCGATCAATGACTTGCGCAGCCTGTTCGACCATCCATTGCCCGCCAACCCGGTGCTGCTGGACGCGGGTTGCGGACAGGGCAAGTCGTTCCAGTACCTGCGTCAGGTATTCGCGCCGCAACGGCTGATCGGGGTCGACGCCGATCCCCACAGCCTCGCACTGAGTGCCGAAGAAGCCGAGCGCCAGGGCATGGCCGTGGAGCTGATCGGCAGCGACTGCGCGGTGCTGGCGGTACCGGATGCCAGCGTCGACCTGTTGTTCTGTCACCAGACTTTCCATCATCTGGTGGAGCAGGAAAAAGCCCTCGCCGAGTTCCATCGTGTGCTCAAGCCCGGCGGCTACCTGATGTTCGCCGAGTCCACCGAGGCCTATATCGATACCTGGGTGATCCGCTGGCTGTTCCGTCATCCCATGCAGGTACAGAAAAGCGCCGCGCAGTACCTGGAGATGATTCGTCGCCAAGGCTTCCGGTTCGAGGACCGCAATGTGTCCTATCCCTACCTGTGGTGGAGCCGCGCCAAGGACTTCGGCCTGCTGGAGCGCTGGGGCCTGCGCCGTCCCAAGCCGTTCGGCCAGCGAGAGGAAACCCTGGTCAACGTGGTAGCCCGCAAACCGCTCGAAGGAGCTGCAGGATGAGGCGAACGGCGTTCTTCCACAGCTTGTTATGGGGCTGCCTGTTGCTGCTCAGCGCCTGCGCCAGCCACGCACCTCTGCCTGAGCGCACGCCAACCCTGGCCCTGCCGTTGCAATTGCACATCGAGCGCCAGTTGGACGGCCAGCGCCAGGATTGGCTGCTGGTGGTCCAGCGCGAAGGCGCCGGCATTCGCTGGTCGATGATGGACCCGCTGGGGATTCCACAAGCCCGGCAACGCCTGGTCGATGGCCAGTGGCAGGCCGATGGGCTGCTACCACCCAATGCCGAGGCCCGGGAATTGTTCGCCGCGCTGTTGTTTGCCCTGACGCCCGAAGCCGAACTGTTCGATAATTACCCCGCGGCCCGGCGCCAGGAACAACCGCAGCAACGAACCCTGGATTCCCGTTGGCAGGTGCGCTACAAGCAGCCGCTGGATTTTGAACTGAGCCTGCCCGAAGGCCCGCGCTACCGCATCACGTCGTTGACCGAGAGCCCCCCATGACCGCCTATTTGAATGCCCTCGGTGTGATCTGTGCCCTGGGCCGCGATAAACACAGCGTTGCCCGCCATCTGTTCGCCGGCGATTGCTCGGGCCTGCGGGTCGAGGAAGGCTGGGTGGCCGAACGGGCGTTGCCGGTGGCGGCTGTAGCGGGTGAACTGGCGCCCATCCCCCACGCCCTCGCGGCCCATGGCAGCCGCAACAATCAGTTGCTGCTGGAAGCCGGATTGCAGATTCGCCCCGAGATCGACCGGGCCATCCAGGCCTATGGTCGCGCCCGCATCGGCATTGTCCTGGGCACCAGCACCTCGGGGATCGACGAAGCCAGCCATGGCATCGCCCATTACCTGCGCGAGCAACACTTTCCCGCGGGTTACGATTACCAGCAACAGGAACTCAGCGCGCCGGCCAACTTCCTGTCCGACTGGCTTGGCCTGAGCGGTCCCTCCTATGTGATCTCCACGGCCTGCACGTCCAGTGCCCGTGCCTTGATGAGCGCCCGACGGCTGCTCGACCTGGGCCTGTGCGACGCGGTGCTCTGCGGTGGCGTGGACAGCCTGTGCAAGTTGACCCTCAACGGGTTCTCGGCGCTCGAAGCAGTCTCCCAGGAGCGCTGCAATCCGTTTTCGGTGAACCGCAGCGGCATCAACATCGGCGAAGCGGCTGTGCTGTTTCTCATGAGCAAGACGCCTGGCGAAGGCGCGCCGATTGCCCTGCTGGGCGACGGCGCCAGCTCCGATGCCCACCATATTTCCGCCCCGGAGCCCAGCGGTCGCGGGGCGCGCCAGGCCATGGAAAAAGCCTTGCGCTGCGCAGGTCTCGAGGCCAGCCAGATCGACTACCTGAACCTGCACGGCACCGCCACGCAACACAACGACGCCATGGAAAGCCTCGCGGTGGCCGGGCTGTTCGCGGCGGGCGTGCCCTGCTCCTCCACCAAGCCCATGACCGGCCACACACTCGGCGCTGCCGGGGCACTGGAAGCGGCATTCTGCTGGTTGTGCCTGAGCGCCGAAAACACCGCAGGGGCCCTGCCGCCGCATGTCTGGGACGGTCAGGCCGACCCCGACCTGCCGCCCCTGGCCTGGACCGACGCCCACAGCCGCCTGGACCCGACCGTGCCCCGCCGCCTGATGAGCAATTCGTTCGCCTTCGGCGGCAACAACGTCAGCCTGATTATCGGAGACGCCCCATGATCAATTGGCCGCTCGCCGAGCTGCTGCCCCACGCGGGTGACATGATCCTTATCGACCGCGTCGTGGCGTTCGATGATGAACAGATCCGTACCCATGCCACCGTCAAGCCCGGCGGTCTGTTCAGCCTCGACAATGGCGCAATGCCGGCCTGGGTCGGCATCGAGCTGATGGCCCAGAGCGTCGCGGCCTTCGCCGGTTGTCATGCACGCCAGCGTGGCGACGCCGTGGCGCTGGGCTTTTTACTCGGCACCCGTAAGTTCGAGTGCAACGTCGAATATTTTCCAGCCGGCAGCGAGCTGAGCATCCATGGCATGCGGTCCCTGGAAGACGACAACGGCATGGGTGTATTCGAGTGCCATATCGAAGCACCCGGCATTCATGCCAGCGCTCGGCTGAACGTATTCCGCCCACCCCAGGCGGCCCACTATCTTCATGAACCGTCCGCAACAGGAAACCAGCCATGACTGAATCCGTACTGGTCACCGGCTCCAGCCGTGGTATCGGCCGCGCCATCGCCCTGCGCCTGGCCCAGGCCGGGCATGACATCGTGCTGCATTGCCGCAGCGGTCGTGCCGAGGCCAACGCTGTTCAGGTTGAAATCCAGGCCTTGGGCCGCAACGCCCGGGTGCTGCAATTCGACGTCTCCGACCGCGCCGCCTGCAAGGCCATTCTCGAAGCGGATGTCGAGACTCACGGCGCCTATTACGGCGTGGTACTCAACGCTGGCCTGACCCGCGACGGGGCCTTCCCGGCCTTGAGCGAAGAGGACTGGGACAGCGTGCTGCGCACCAATCTCGACGGTTTCTACAACGTGCTGCACCCGGTGATGATGCCGATGATCCGTCGTCGCGCCGCCGGACGAATCGTCTGCATCACCTCGGTCTCGGGGCTGATCGGCAACCGTGGCCAGGTCAATTACAGCGCCTCGAAGGCCGGATTGATCGGCGCGGCCAAGGCGTTGGCGATCGAACTGGGCAAGCGCAAGATCACCGTCAACTGCGTCGCGCCCGGCCTGATCGATACCGCTATGCTCGATGAAAACGTGCCCGTGGAAGAATTGATGAAAATGATCCCCGCCCAACGCATGGGCACCCCGGAAGAAGTCGCCGGCGCGGTGAACTTCCTGATGTCCGCCGAGGCCGGCTACATCACCCGGCAGGTCCTGGCCGTCAACGGAGGCTTGTGCTGATGAAGCGTGTCGTCGTCACCGGCATGGCCGGCATCACCTCCGTAGGCAGCGACTGGGAAACCATCGCCGCCAACTTCGCCGCCAACCGCAGCGGCATCCGGCGCATGCATGAGTGGGATCGTTTCACCGAATTGAATACGCGCCTGGCCGGGCCTGTGGATGATTTCCAGGTCCCCGCCCACTGGACACGCAAGCAGTTGCGCAGCATGGGCCGGGTCTCCCGGATGGCGGTGAGTGCTGCGGAACAAGCCCTGGCCGACGCTGGCCTGCTGCATGACGAATCGATCAAGGACGGGCGCATGGGCGTTTCCTGCGGTTCGTCCACCGGCAGCACCGACGAGGTCAAGGCATTCGGCAACATGCTGCTCAACGGCGTGGCCGAAGGGCTGAACGCCAATTCCTACGTGCGGATGATGCCCCATACGACGGCGGCCAATATCAGCATCTTCTTCGGGCTTACCGGGAGGATGATCCCCACGTCCAGCGCCTGCACCAGCGGCAGCCATGGCATCGGCTATGCCTACGAGGCGATCAAGTTCGGCCGGTTGCCATTGATGCTGGCCGGCGGCGCGGAAGAGCTGTGCCCGACCGAAGCGATGGTCTTCGACGCCCTCTACGCCACCAGCCTGAAGAACGATGCGCCCAACACCAGTCCGCGCCCCTATGACAAGGACCGCGATGGCCTGGTGATCGGCGAAGGCGCCGGCATGCTGGTCCTTGAAGAACTGGAACATGCCCTGGCGCGTGGCGCTCGCATTCATGCCGAAGTCGTCGGCTTCGGCAGCAATGCCGACGGCCAGCACGCCACCCGTCCTGAACAGGCCACCATGCGCCGGGCGATGGAGCTGGCCCTGGAGGACGCCGGCCTTGCGCCCGCTGCCATCGGCTACGTCAATGGCCACGGCACCGCCACCGAGCAGGGCGACATCGCCGAAACCCTGGCCA
The DNA here is from genome assembly GCF_022342325.2 of Pseudomonas sp. AF32. Lineage (NCBI taxonomy): Bacteria > Pseudomonadati > Pseudomonadota > Gammaproteobacteria > Pseudomonadales > Pseudomonadaceae > Pseudomonas > Pseudomonas sp. AF32. Next base: position 26,111 of record NZ_RQJK02000014.1, read on the forward strand.
CCAGCAGCCTGTTCGGCGAACACATGCCCATCAGCTCGCAGAAAAGCTTTCTCGGCCATACGCTGGGGGCCTGCGGGGCGCTGGAGTCCTGGTTCAGCATCGAAATGATGAACCGCGACCGCTATGTGCACACCTTCAACCTGGACGAAGTCGATCCCCAGTGCGGCAAGCTCGACTACCTGCGCAACGAATTCCGCTCGATGAGCCACGAATACGTGATGAACAACAACTTCGCCTTTGGCGGGGTCAACACGTCGCTGATTTTCCGTCGTTGGCGTTGAACCCTGTCTACCGTGGTCAGACGATGGGAGACAGAATCCACTCCCTTTCTTATGCCGCCTCGCGCCGCCAGGTGCGGTATCTATATACCGCACGCTTCTGGCGCCACTCCAATAGGTTGCTCTTCCGAAAACAACTCAGGAAGAGCACATGCCGGACAACAATCCATCCACTCCCTCTTTCAGCTCGCCCCAGGCCGATAGCGCTGCGTTGACGAACCGACTCACGGCATCGCAACAGCAGATGATCCGCTTGAACGATGCCATTCCGCGGGCTTCGCAAATCGCGAAGCAGCATCTGGACTACTGGTTCAAACACACCTTTCCCGCCTTGGCGGACAACGTGCACGTCAATGAACTGGCCGTGTACACACGACGAGAAGAGGCTATTCCTCCAACCGAGCGCACCAACGAAGGGCCCGTCACACGCCGGGTGACGGACACGGTGGCCCTCGACACGCTGGTCTGGCGGACCATCGCCGGCAAGGTCGATACGCGCGAATTTTTCCTCGAACTGGACGACATCGATGTCATCGCGAATCAGGGCGAAACCACGCAAATGTTGCCAGCGCTGAACAGCCGTAGCGCAAAGGAAGAACTCAGGCGAATGGTCGGCACCCTGGCGGCATCCTTCGGGCAGCTACTGACGCAGGCATTGAATGACTTCTGGGACAAACCTGCCGGGTTCAGCCAGGGACACCACGTCGGCGACTGGCTGGCGCTGCAGTTCGGTACACAACTCAAGGCCCAGGTCGATCTTCATCTCCTGGACGGGACGCTGAGCCTGCAGATGCATAAGGCGGTGGCAGACCTGGCGCTGGCGGCCCTGGACGCGCCGTCTCGCGCCAGCATTGCAGAGCGTTTGCGACCCGGCGTCTACGTTGCGGACATTACGCCCGAGGGATGGGGATTCAGCGTACCGCTGAGCTCTGCCATCGCACTTACCCAACACGACAGCAACGACCATCCGGGACACGCGGTGTTGTACAGCCCGGGCGACCCGCTGGAGATCCACGGGGACCTGGCAGCACTGAAAGCCGGCCTGAAAAAAGAGGCTGGCGCCGCTGACAGGGTGGGCATCACCCCTGTGGCCGAGAACTTCCTCGCCCATCTGGTCGCGGACTTGCGGGCGACTCAGAAGGCAGCCCTGAATGATGTCTTGCTGGACGGCCCGGCCGAAGGCGAAAAACTCAGCGGATGGGTCAGCAGGATGGACGCCACGGCGAGCATCGGCGACAGGCTGGACCTGGCGGGGGTCATGGACGAGCGCGAACTGCGATTGAACCAGAAAAAACTGGATGACTGGCTGCATGGCAATCCGAACGTCACTGGCAGCGACCGCGTGGCGTGGTGGAGAGCGGTGCAGGATCTACAAAAAACCCTGGAAGACGTGTCGCCATCACCGGATCCGGTGACCCTGGCCACCCAGGACGCGCTCCAGGAGCGGGTTCGTGGACTGCTTGTCCGGTTCATCAAGGAAAAGCACGTCCCGGCCGACCCTGACCGAATCATCCTGAGTATCCGCAAGCAGGTCCTCGATCCACACGCGCCGACAGGTGAATCGCCATTTGGCTCAGGCGTAGCGCTGGACAAGGTCAAAGCCATAGTCGATGACCGCCGTTCCATGACGCAGTGGGCGATGTCCAACCTGACCCCGGACGAACGCAATGCCGCTCACGTAACCGTGGAAGGACCACTGAGCTTCGCGCAGATCGTGCATGTCATCGAGCGAGCGAACGTAGGCACCCGGCTACCGGCCGAACTGCAACTGGCAGCGCGCAGTCGCCAGCCGCAATGGATGGCTGTGAAAGCCAGACAGATGCGCGCCCAGGCCTGGGCCGCCCATATCTCCGGCGACTTGAGGCATGACAAGGACAAGACCGGACTCAACCTGGTGCTGACCGCGCTGGACAGCCCGGAGCCGCAAGGCCGTCGACAGGTCAACGGCCACGAGGTGGTGGTCCGACAGATTCAATGGGGCCGCAGCGTGCTGAAGGAAATCCTTGTATTCGGGGTCAAGACACTGGCGAGCCGCCCCTCGCTGACGCTGTACACCCCGGGGGCACCGGACGGCAAAACATTCAGGGACGTCGATGCGAACAGTGATCGAGCGTTGGAAACAGCCTTGGTGCAAACGCTTACCGCCACGCTGGAAATGACCCGCTGGCTGATCTCGCAACTGCCACTGCCGGAACAGGCCGATCAACTGGCCAGCCTGGTCCCTGCATCGGAAAACCTGACGCTCAACGAGCAGATCAAGAAGATTACGCAACCGAGCTTCTCGTGGATAAAACACAGGGTCCAGGATGATTTTGCGTCGAATGTCTATTCGCCCGTGGTCAAGGAAAACCTGTTCAAGGCACTGCATGAGACCCAGATCACCCACGCGCTCCAGACCGCGGGTTCGCTGATCGTGAGCAATGCCGAACGCGACAGCGCCGCGGCACAGGACGGACGTCGCAAGGGTGTCGCGTTATTGACCGGCGCAATGGCCATGTTTTACGCCGGCCGCCTGGGCGGAGTGCTGGGCCGCGCGATCCTGCCGACCATGGCGGGCGGTGCCGCGGTATCGGCGGTCCAGGATGAAGGCGGCAGCTTCAGTCAGTGGGCGCAAGACTTTATCAGCGGATTGGGCGATGTGCTGGCAGAGGCCGGACAGGATCTGATCATGGCCGGCGCGGCGCGTCGTCGCAGCATGGGGCGCCCGATGCTGTCCTCGCTGCCTCGCATGCCGGCCCCCGAGCTGGAACCCTTCGTTCTGAAAGGCTTCAATGGCAAGGGTTGGGTGCCCGAAGGACGTGACCGGTATCGGGACGCCGGCGGGCAAGGCTACCTGAAGCTGGGCAAGGACTATTGCAAGACCGCGATACAGGAAGGCGAGCAGATTATCTACGCGTCCAACAACCGGTCGAACCAGCGAAGGGTGGCCTGGAAAAACGGTCGCTGGCAACTCCAGGAACCGCTGCGACTGCTCGGTGGCGGAAACCTGCAGAACCCGTTCAGCCGGACCCCGGAGACCGCGCAGCGCAAAACCTACAACGCCTTGGTCGAAGGGGTCCTGGTGGATCATCACTGGCCCTCCCGCAAGGTGCTCTCCATCGCGAGAAAAGTCATCCACTCGATGCCCGACGAACTGGCCGAGCGCATCCTGCGCGAGAGCATGAGCGACCTCGGCCTCGACGACATAAACACCTATCGCTCACGGATAGACGCCATAAACAAAGGACTGCGCAGCTTCACGCCCCATAAGACCCACCATGAAAACCTGATGTACAAATACAACGTTTGGCAAGCCGTCGATTACTGTACCCAGGACCTCCAGACCCAAGGCGTGCCACTCAACTCGGCCCAGAAAATCCGAATCTTCGACATGACACTGCCGCTCAGGCGTGAGCTTTTCGACCGTGAAGGCAATTTCAAGATGATGATGTCGTCCCTGCCCGACAACCTCACCGGTGCACTGTTCGTCACGATCATTCCTGAACAGGGCAAGAAGAAAGCCGCAATGACCAAGATACAGGCGGATATCAATGACGTGGTGGCCGCCGCCGAACAAAGAGTCTGGACCGAGCTGGGGACCGACTTCCCCGGGGAAGGACCTGACGTCGACGCCGCAAAGAGAAAGTACAAGGAAACGCCTGAAAACTTTGCGGTGTACAAGAGCAAGAAGCTGGAAATCTTCAGGGAAGAAATGAAGAAACGACACAAGCCCGGACTCTTGACGGAGATCCGCAACAATAAGATTCCCTATCTCATCGTCAACAAAGGCAAATCGCTGCGCAAAACCCTGCTGGTAACTCAGGAGGACATCACCGATTTCAATAAAAAACTTTCCAACTACGACACTTTCGATATCGAGGTGATGACCCAGGTCCCTTCGAAAAAAGTACCTGGCAAGACCCCGACCGTCAGCACGCCTGCAACCCCGCCGGAAACATCGCCGGTCAAGGATACGTTCGTCGTAAGCGCCAGCACCCTGGCGGAAACACAGATGTCCTATAACAGCTTCCCGGACGCGGCCAAGACCAAAATCACGGAGATCATGGACGACATTCGCGCCGGCAGGGCAACCACCAAGCGAATCCACAAATACTATTGGTATGACATGGCCCAGCTCTCCCCCGGAAGCGGCAGAGGCGCATGGCGTGCGGCGTTCGAACGCAAGGGCGATACCTGGACGCTGCAGGGTTTCTATGACTACCACGTCAATAAACCTGCGACGGTCTGGGAGGGTTGAATAACAATACGCGAGCAAACACAAGCCCCTGCAGGCTGGGGGCTTGTTGGAGAATGAGGATCTCGGACGATATTGACAGACAGGTCAGGAGGTTTCGGTATCGCTGGTCAACAACGCCACAAACCCCTTCGCCATCGGCGAACGCTGGTCCTTGCGCTGTACCAACCACACCGCCGAGACTGCCGCCGGATCGAGCAGCGGTAGATAGACCACGCCATCGATTCGCATCCGCTGGTAGGAGGCTGGCAACACCGAGACGCCCAGCCCCGCCGCCACCAGACCGATGATGGTCATGGCTTCTCCAGCTTCCTGGGCGAAATGCGGACTGAAGCCGGCATCTCGTGCCAGGTTCAGGAGTTGTGCATACAGGCCGCTGCCGTAGCTGCGGGGAAAGAACACGAAGGGTTCCTGGGCCAACGCCGAGAGAAACAGTCCTTTTTTGTTGCCCTGGGCCAGTGGATGTTTGGCGCTGAGCACAGCCACCAGCGGCTCGCGGCTCAGTTCAATGACGCCCAGGCTATCGGGCAGTGGCAAGGGACGCATGATGCCGACCTCGATCGTTTCGTCCATCAGTGCGTCGGCCACTTGGGTACTGCTCATTTCCCGCAAGGTCAAATGCACGGCGGGATAACGTTGGCGGAAGGTGAAAATCGCTTGGGGAATGGTGGAATTGAACGGCGCCGAGGAGGTGAAACCGATCTTCAGTTCCCCCAGCTCACCCAACTGAGCGCGGCGGGCCACGTCAGCCGCCTTATCGACCTGGGCCAACACCCGACGCGCCTCTTCCAGGAACAACCGCCCAGCCTCGCTCAGCTCGACCCGACGATTGGTGCGCTCGAACAATCGCGCACCGATCTCTTGTTCCAGTGCCTGGATCTGCTGGCTCAAGGGTGGCTGGGAGATGCCCAGCGCCAGCGCGGCACGGCCAAAATGCAGTTCCTCGGCCACGGCAATGAAGTAACGCAGATGACGCAATTCCATAGGCATCCCAATAAGTCGCTGAACGTCTTAAACAGGTCGAACAATATATTGGATAGAAACATTAGCCGGCTATATGCTTTTTTCATTGCCTGCCTGGCCGTGCTCTCCCGAGGTTCATCGTGAAAACCGTTGTCGCTCCGCTGGCCCATGAAATCCCCCCTCGCATACAGGACGAAGTCGCTGCCGAACTGAAAGACATCTACATCGAAAAAGGCACCGCGATGTTCATGCACACGGTACTCGCGCTGTTTTGCGGAGGCTTCGCGACTTTTGCCCTGTTGTATTGTGTGCAGCCGATGATGCCGTTGCTGTCGTCGGAGTTTTCCATCAACGCCGCCCAGAGCAGCCTGATCCTGTCGGTGGCGACCGGCCTGCTCGCCATCGGCCTGTTGATCACCGGTCCGATTTCCGATCGCATCGGCCGCAAACCAGTGATGGTCGCCGCACTGTTCGCTGCGGCGCTGTGCACGATTGCCAGCGCGATGATGCCGACCTGGCACGGCGTGCTGGTATTGCGTGCCCTCGTAGGGTTGTCATTGAGCGGGCTGGCAGCGGTCGCGATGACCTACCTGAGCGAAGAAATCCACCCCAGGCACATCGGCCTGGCGATGGGACTGTATATCGCCGGCAACGCCATCGGCGGCATGTGCGGGCGGCTGATCGCCGGTGTTTTGATCGATTTCGTCAGCTGGCATACCGCAATGCTGGTGATCGGCGGCCTCGCACTGATTGCCGCGGCGGTGTTCTGGCGGATCCTGCCAGAGTCGCGCAACTTCCGCCCACGCTCGCTGCATCCACGCAGCCTGTTGGACGGTTTCACCCTGCACTTTCGCGATGCCGGTTTGCCGTTGTTGTTCCTCGAAGCCTTTGTCTTGATGGGCGCGTTCGTGACGTTATTCAACTACATCGGCTACCGGCTGCTGGCCGCGCCCTATCATCTGGATCAGGCGTTCGTCGGGTTGCTGTCGGTGGTGTACTTGTCGGGGATCTACAGTTCGGCGAAAGTCGGTGCGCTGGCTGACAAGGTCGGTCGGCGCAAGATGCTCTGGGTGACTATCGCACTGATGCTGGCTGGCCTCGCCTTGACCATGGTGACGCCGCTGTCGGTGGTGATCGTGGGTATGCTGGTGTTCACCTTCGGCTTCTTCGGTGCACATTCGGTCGCCAGCAGCTGGATCGGTCGCCGCGCCCTTAAAGCCAAGGGCCAGGCTTCGTCACTTTATCTGTTCAGCTATTACGCCGGGTCGAGCGTCGCGGGTACCGCAGGCGGCGTGGCCTGGCACCTCGGCGGTTGGAACGGCATCGGCCTGTTCATTGCCACGCTGCTGATGGTGGCGTTGCTGGTAGCGGTGAAACTGGCGAAGCTGCCACCATTGGAAAATATAAGCGCCTGAAGCAAAAGATCGCGGCCTGCGTCCGCTTCTACAGATTCACTCTGAGTAGAAGCGGACGCAGGCCGCGATCTTGTTCAAGGCGTTGTAATCAGTCGTGATACTGCGCCGACAATTCATGCACCGCCCGCAGGAACGCACCGGCGTGTTCCGGGTCGACTTCCGGCGTAATGCCATGACCCAGGTTGAACACATGGCCACTGCCCTTGCCGTAGCTGGCCAGGATGCGTCCGACTTCAGCGCGGATAGCCTCAGGTTTGGCGTAGAGCACGGTCGGGTCCATGTTGCCTTGCAGCGCGACCTTGTCGCCGACGCGCGCACGGGCGTTGCCGATGTCGCAGGTCCAGTCCAGGCCCAGGGCGTCGGCACCGGCATCGGCGATACTTTCGAGCCACAAACCGCCGTTCTTGGTGAACAGGATCACCGGTACCTGGCGACCTTCGTGCTCGCGGATCAGGCCACTGACAATCTTGCGCATGTAGGCCAGGGAGAACTCCTGATACGCCGCTGCCGACAGGTTGCCGCCCCAGGTATCGAAGATCTGCACCGCTTGCGCGCCGGCCAGGATCTGGCCATTGAGGTAGGACGTGACCGACTGCGCCAGCTTGTCCAGCAACAGGTGCATGGCTTGTGGGTTGTCGTAGAGCATGGCCTTGGTCTTGCGGAAGTCCTTGGACGAACCGCCCTCGACCATGTAGGTCGCCAGGGTCCAGGGGCTACCGGAGAAGCCGATCAGCGGCACGCGACCGTTGAGTTCACGGCGGATGGTGCTGACCGCGTCCATGACGTAGCCCAGGTCCTTTTGCGGATCGGGGATCGGCAAGGCCTCGATGTCGGCCAGGGTGCTGACGACTTTCTTGAAACGCGGACCTTCACCGGTCTCGAAGTACAAGCCCTGGCCCATGGCGTCGGGAATGGTCAGGATGTCGGAAAACAGGATCGCCGCGTCCAGCTGCGGATAGCGATCCAGCGGTTGCAGCGTAACCTCGCAAGCGAACTGCGGGTTCATGCACAGGCTCATGAAGTCGCCGGCCTTGGCGCGGCTGGCGCGGTACTCGGGCAGGTAGCGACCGGCCTGGCGCATCATCCACACCGGGGTGACGTCAACGGGTTGCTTGAGCAGGGCGCGAAGGAAACGGTCGTTCTTCAGGGCAGTCATGTCGGCATCCGGAAAAAAAGTGCGGGCATTTTCTCAGAGCGCGACGCAAAAGGCACGGCGAGAGCCGTGCCTTTTATCTATCGGGGCAATTTGTCGCGGTGGAGCCCGGTTTCTGGCAACTCCACAAAAACCTGTGGGAGCGGGCTTGCTCGCGAAAGCGGTGTGTCAGGCAACATATTTATCAACTGATACACCGCATTCGCGAGCAAGCCCGCTCCCACATTAGGGTTGTGTGTCGTCTGGTCAGACTTGCAGATAATCCAGGATCCCTTCCGCCGCATTGCGGCCTTCGAAGATCGCCGTCACCACCAGGTCCGAACCACGCACCATGTCGCCACCGGCGAAGATCTTCGGGTTGCTGGTCTGGTGCTTGTACTGGCCCTGCTCCGGGGCCACGACACGGCCCTGGCTGTCGGTCTGGATGCTGAACTGCTCGAACCACGGCGCCGGGCTCGGGCGGAAGCCGAAGGCAATCACCACGGCGTCGGCCGGGATGATTTCTTCGGAGCCCGGGATCGGCTCGGGACTACGACGGCCACGGGCGTCCGGTTCGCCGAGACGGGTCTCGACCACCTTCACGCCTTCGACCTTGTCTTCACCGACGATAGCAATCGGCTGGCGGTTGTAGAGAAACTTCACGCCTTCTTCCTTGGCGTTCTTCACCTCTTTGCGCGAGCCGGGCATGTTGGCTTCGTCACGACGGTAGGCGCAGGTCACCGACTTGGCGCCCTGGCGGATCGAGGTGCGGTTGCAGTCCATCGCCGTGTCGCCACCGCCCAGGACCACGACCTTCTTGCCCTTCATGTCGACGAAATCTTCCGGCGACTTTTCAAAGCCCAGGTTGCGGTTGACGTTGGCGATCAGGAAGTCCAGCGCGTCATACACGCCCGGCAGGTCCTCACCGGCAAAACCGCCCTTCATGTAGGTGTAGGTGCCCATGCCCATGAACACCGCATCGTATTCCTCGAGCAGTTGTTCCATGGTCACATCCTTGCCCACCTCAGTGTTCAGGCGGAACTCGATGCCCATGCCGGTGAAGACTTCGCGACGGTTGCTCAGAACGGTCTTTTCCAGCTTGAACTCGGGGATGCCGAAGGTCAGCAGACCTCCGATTTCCGGATTCTTGTCGAACACCACCGGGGTCACGCCGCCGCGCACCAGCACGTCGGCACAGCCCAGGCCCGCCGGGCCGGCACCGATGATCGCCACGCGCTTGCCGGTCGGCTTGACCTTGGACATGTCCGGACGCCAGCCCATGGCGAACGCGGTGTCGGTGATGTACTTCTCCACCGAACCGATGGTCACCGCGCCGAAACCGTCGTTCAAGGTGCACGCACCTTCGCACAGACGGTCCTGCGGGCACACCCGGCCGCAGACTTCCGGCAGGGTGTTGGTCTGGTGAGACAGCTCGGCGGCCTGGAGGATGTTGCCCTCGGCCACCAGCTTCAACCAGTTGGGAATGAAGTTGTGCACCGGGCACTTCCATTCGCAGTACGGGTTACCGCAACCCAGGCAACGGTGGGCCTGGTCGGCCGACTGTTGGGGTTTGAAAGGCTCGTAGATTTCCACGAATTCTTTCTTGCGTTGACGCAACAGTTTCTTCTTCGGATCCTTGCGCCCGACATCGATGAACTGGAAGTCGTTATTCAGACGTTCAGCCATTATTAAAACCTCATCAAACTCTTCAGGCGCATATCACTGCGGGTTGGCACGGGTGCTGGAAAGCAACGACTTGAGGTTGGCAGCCTTGGGCTTGACCAGCCAGAAGCGACGCACATAGTCGTCGAGGTTTTCGGCGAGTTCACGCCCCCACTCACTCTGGGTTTCCTCGACATACTCGTCCAGTACGCGTTGCAGGTGGCTGCGGTAGGCTTCCATGGCCTCGCCGCTGATCCGCTGGATTTCCACCAGTTCGTGGTTGACCCGGTCAACGAAGGTGTTGTCCTGGTCAAGCACATAGGCGAAACCGCCGGTCATGCCAGAGCCGAAGTTGTAACCGGTCTTGCCCAGTACACAGACGAAACCACCGGTCATGTACTCGCAGCAGTGATCGCCAGTGCCTTCCACCACAGTGTGGGCCCCGGAGTTGCGCACGGCGAAACGCTCGCCCGCGGTGCCGGCGGCGAACAGCTTGCCGCCGGTGGCGCCGTACAGGCAGGTGTTGCCGATGATGGCACTGTCCTGAGTCTTATAGGCGCTGCCTTTGGGCGGAACGATGACCAGCTTGCCGCCGGTCATGCCCTTGCCGACATAGTCGTTGGCGTCGCCTTCCAGGTACAGGTTCAGGCCGCCGGCGTTCCAGACGCCGAAGCTCTGGCCCGCCGTGCCCTTGAAGCGGAACGTGATCGGCGCCTGGGCCATGCCCTGGTTGCCATGCTTGCGAGCGATTTCGCCGGAGATCCGCGCGCCGATGGAACGATCGCAGTTGCAGATGTCCAGTTCGAACTCGGCACCGCTCAGGTCGTTGATCGCCGAAGCGGCCATCGCGACCATCTTCTCGGCCAGCTCGCCCTTGTCGAACGGCGGGTTGCGGTCCACTTGGCAGAACTGTGGTTTGTCCGCCGGAATATGCTCGCTGCCCAGCAACGGGGTCAGGTCCAGATGATGCTGCTTGGCAGTCTGGCCCTCGATCACTTCCAGCAGATCGGTACGGCCGATGAGTTCTTCGAGCGAGCGCACGCCCAGCTTCGCCAGCCATTCACGGGTTTCTTCGGCCACGTAGGTGAAGAAGTTCACCACCATGTCGACGGTGCCGATGTAGTGATCCTTGCGCAGCTTCTCGTTCTGGGTCGCCACGCCGGTGGCGCAGTTGTTCAGGTGACAGATGCGCAGGTATTTGCAACCCAGGGCAATCATCGGCGCGGTACCGAAGCCGAAGCTCTCGGCGCCGAGGATGGCGGCCTTGATCACGTCCAGGCCGGTTTTCAGGCCACCGTCGGTCTGCACCCGGACCTTGCCACGCAGGTCGTTGCCACGCAGGGTCTGGTGGGTTTCCGCCAGGCCCAGCTCCCACGGCGCGCCGGCATATTTGATGGACGTCAGCGGTGATGCACCGGTGCCGCCGTCGTAGCCGGAGATGGTGATCAGGTCGGCATAGGCCTTGGCGACACCGGCGGCGATGGTACCGACGCCGGCCTCCGCTACCAGTTTCACCGAGACCAGGGCCTTCGGGTTTACCTGTTTGAGGTCGAAGATCAGTTGCGACAGGTCTTCGATCGAATAGATGTCGTGATGCGGTGGCGGCGAGATCAGCGTCACGCCAGGTACCGCATAACGCAGCTTGGCGATCAGACCATTGACCTTGCCGCCCGGCAACTGACCGCCCTCGCCGGGCTTGGCGCCTTGGGCAACCTTGATCTGCAGCACCTCGGCGTTGACCAGGTACTCCGGTGTCACACCGAAGCGGCCGGTGGCGACCTGCTTGATTTTCGAGCTCTTGATGGTGCCGTAGCGCGCCGGGTCCTCACCGCCTTCACCGGAGTTGGAACGCGCACCGAGACGGTTCATGGCTTCGGCCAGGGCTTCGTGAGCCTCAGGCGACAACGCACCCAGGGAGATGCCGGCGGAATCGAAGCGCTTGAGCACCGATTCAAGCGGCTCCACTTCGCTGATGTCCAGCGGCGTGTCCAGGGTCTTGACCTTGAGCAGGTCGCGGATCATCGACACCGGACGGTTGTCCACCAGCGACGTGTATTCCTTGAACTTGGCGTAGTCGCCCTGCTGCACGGCGGCCTGCAGGGTGTTGACCACGTCCGGGTTGTAGGCGTGGTATTCGCCACCATGGACGAACTTCAGCAGGCCACCCTGCTGGATCGGCTTGCGCGGACTCCAGGCTTCGGCGGCCAGGGCCTTCTGCTCGGCTTCGATGTCGACGAAACGCGCGCCCTTGATGCGGCTCGGCACGCCACGGAAACTCAGCTCGCACACCTCCTCGGACAGGCCGATGGCCTCGAACAGCTGCGCACCGCGATACGACGCGATGGTCGAGATACCCATCTTGGACAGGATCTTGAGCAGCCCCTTGGTGATGCCCCTGCGGTAGTTCTTGAACACCTCATAGAGGTCACCCAGCACTTCACCGGTACGGATCAGGTCACCCAGTACTTCATAGGCCAGGAACGGATACACCGCCGAAGCACCAAAGCCGATCAACACCGCGAAATGATGCGGATCGCGGGCGGTGGCAGTTTCCACCAAGATGTTGGAATCGCAGCGCAGGCCTTTTTCGGTCAGGCGATGGTGCACCGCACCGGTGGCCAGCGAAGCGTGGATCGGCAGCTTGCCCGGCATGATGTGGCGGTCGCTGAGCACGATCTGGGTGCGACCGGCGCGCACGGCTTCCTCAGCCTGATCGGCGACGTTGCGGATGGCCGCTTCCAGGCCGACGCTTTCGTCGTAGTTCAAGTCGATGACCTGGCGCGCAAAGCCTGGGCGGTCAAGGTTGGTCAACGAACGCCACTTGGCCGGGGAAATGACCGGCGAGCTCAGGATCACCCGCGAGGCGTGCTCCGGCGATTCCTGGAAGATGTTGCGCTCGGCGCCCAGGCAGATTTCCAGCGACATGACGATCGCTTCGCGCAGCGGGTCGATCGGCGGGTTGGTCACCTGAGCGAACTGTTGGCGGAAGTAGTCGTACGGCGTGCGCACGCGCTGCGACAGCACCGCCATCGGCGTGTCGTCGCCCATGGAGCCGACCGCTTCGTAGCCCTGCTCGCCCAACGGACGCAGCACCTGGTCACGCTCTTCGAACGTGACCTGGTACATCTTCATGTACTGCTTGAGCTGATCGACATCGTAGAACGCCGAGCCATGGTCGTTATCTTCCATGGTCGCCTGGATGCGCAGGGCATTCTTGCGCAGCCATTGCTTGTAGGGATGACGGGACTTGAGGCGGTTGTCGATAGCGTCGGTGTCGAGGATCTGGCCGGTTTCGGTGTCCACGGCAAAGATCTGGCCCGGGCCTACGCGGCCCTTGGCGATGACGTCTTCGGGCTGGTAGTTCCAGACACCGATTTCCGAAGCCAGGGTGATGAAACCGTTGCTGGTAGTGACCCAGCGCGCCGGGCGCAGACCGTTACGGTCCAGCAGGCACACGGCGTAGCGACCGTCGGTCATCACGATACCGGCCGGGCCGTCCCACGGCTCCATGTGCATGGAGTTGTACTCGTAGAAAGCCCGCAGGTCCGGGTCCATGGTTTCGACGTTCTGCCAGGCCGGCGGCACCAGCATGCGCACGCCACGGAACAGGTCGATGCCGCCGGTCACCATCAGTTCGAGCATGTTGTCCATGCTCGAAGAGTCCGAACCTACGCGGTTGACCAGTGGGCCAAGTTCGTCCAGGTCCGGCATCAGGTCATTGGCGAACTTGGTGCGACGGGCCTGGGCCCAGTTGCGGTTGCCGGTGATGGTGTTGATCTCGCCGTTGTGGGCGAGGAAGCGGAACGGCTGGGCCAGCGGCCATTTCGGCAAGGTGTTGGTGGAGAAGCGCTGGTGGAATACGCAGATCGCGGTCTTCAGGCGCTCGTCGCTCAGGTCCGGATAGAAGGCGGTAAGGTCCGCCGGCATCATCAGGCCTTTATAGATGATGGTCTTGTTGGAGAAGCTGCAGATGTAGTGGTCGGTGTCGGCGGCGTTGGCCACGGACGAACGACGACGGGAGCTGAACAGCTTGATCGCCATTTCCTGGTCGCTCAGGCCTTCGCCGGCGATGAACACTTGCTCGATCTGCGGCAGGCGCGCCAGGGCCAGGCTACCCAGGACGCTGGTGTCGATCGGCACCTTGCGCCAGCCCACCAATTGCAGGCCGGCGGCCAGGATCTCGCGATTCATGTTTTCGCGAGCCGCCTGGGCCTTCACCGGATCCTGGTTGAAAAACACCATGCCCACGGCGTACTGCTTGGGCAGGGTCACACCAAACGTTTCCTGGGCAACGGCACGCAGGAACTCATCAGGCTTTTGAATCAGCAAGCCACAACCGTCGCCGGTCTTGCCGTCAGCGTTGATCCCACCGCGGTGGGTCATGCAGGTCAGGGCCTCAATGGCGGTTTGCAAAAGGGTATGGCTGGGTTCGCCCTGCATGTGGGCTATCAGGCCAAAACCGCAGTTATCCTTGAACTCATCGGGTTGGTACAGACCTGCTTTCATAGACACTTTCTCACCAGGCTGCCTCTTATCGAGACAAATTTCTTTTCAATTCAACCAGTTGCATATCGCGCCGAACGTACGCCGGCTTTGCGGGGGCAAAAGGGTGGTCATTGTACATGCCGACACAGGCGCCCACAAATTTGACGACGAACTGTCGCAAATCCATGTCGCATTTGTGAAAGGTTTAAAGCTATACGCTGTGCTAGTCAAAACTTTTTTGGGTTCGACCGCTGCGACTCAAACGCTACTATGACGCAGACACCACAAGGCGCGCGGCCTGGAAAGGTCGCCCGCCCTTGCGGAAATGTTGAGGTTGCCGGGAGAGGCGGCCTGGGTAAGGCCGCCGAATCTTCAGCGAGTTGCTGCCAGTTCCTGTTGGACGCTGGCGACAGTGCGAGGCCAAGGTTTACCAGCCTGAACCTTCGCTGGCAAGGCCTTGATGGCGGAAACAGCTGCATCGCGGCTGGCGAAGCTGCCGTAGGTGATGACATACAGCGGCTTGCCGTTGAGCACTTTCTTGAAATAACGGTACTCGCCGCCCTGCTCCTTGACGAAGTTTTGCGCAGCAGACTCGGAGCTGGTGCCGAGAATTTGCACCACATAGTTGCCCGGAGCCTGGCCTGCGTACCAGCTACCCCCCGTGGCCTTGCCCGCGGTAGTGGCAGGCTTGGCGGCCGGCGTCGGCGCGGGCTTGGCAGCGGGTGTGGGCGCCGGCGCTGGCTTGGCGGTAGCCACCTGGGTGGGAGCAGGCGCCGGCTTGACGGCAGGTGCAGGAGCAGGCGTTGGCGTTGGCGCCGGACCCGCCGGCACGCCTACGGGCGGCGCGGTGGTGGTCACGGTGGGCGGCGTGTCGCTGCTGTCGTCGATCGGTGGCGCAGTACCGTCGTCGCCCTCGGTGATTCCGCCGGCCGCTTCGGCCAGGGGGCCGCGCATCACCGGTTGCGACTGGCCGACCAACGGCAGCGGCATCGGCTGGGTACTTCCGGCAAATTCCACCGCCGGGGCACCACCGTTGGGTTGTGGCGCACCCTGGCCCAGGGGCAACTGGGCCTGTTCGTTGGCCGGTGCGCCCGTGGACGGCGCCTTGTTGCGCCCCGGCATCAGCCAGGCAGCCGCGATTGCGACCACAACCACTGCGGAAATCGCCAATACGTGTTTCTTCGGCATGTTGAACCCCATACTTGGACGCTTCACCGCTGAGCGGCTGGCAATCATGACTTCGATCAAAGCATCGCGGGCGACCTGATTGATGTTGCCAGGCCAGCCGTCGGAGCTTTCGTGAATCTCAGAGATCTGATCGGCGGTGAAAAGTTCGATACCCCGGCCCGCCCCCTCCAGGCGCTGAGCCAGGTATTCGCGGGTTTCTTCTTCGGTGTAGGGCGCCAGTTCGATGATGTGGAAGCGCTCTTCCTCGAGCTGCAACTGCTCCAGGTCGGCGATCAGCGATGGCTCGCCAAAAAGAAACACATGGGGGCGACCTTCCGGCGCGCCGGCCGCCAACTCGAGCAAGGCCCCGAGGGCGGACTCGTCGAGCTGCTCGGCATCGTCCACCAGCAGATAGACTTCCTGCCCGGTCAGCGCCAACTGCACGATCTGCTCGAGAATCGCGCCGATTTCGGCCTGAGCGACATTCAACGCCTGGGCCACCTGGCGCAACACACCAGCGGCGTCACCAGCCCCACGGGCCGAGACCACCACGCTCTGTACCGATTGCTTGTTGGTACTGGCCACCAGGGCCTGGCGCAGCAACGTCTTGCCACTGCCCTGGGGACCGGTGACCACGAGCAGCAACTGGCTGTAGCGCGCCAGGTGATGCAATTGCCCCAGCACCGGCTTGCGCTGGGCCGGGAAGAACTTGAAGCCCGGGACCCGTGGAGCGAAAGGGTCGTGACTCAACTGGAAATGGCCGAGGAAAGCCTCGTCGGCATGCAAACTAGTCATCGGAATCTTATTAACCTTTAAGCTGAGCCAGGGCACGGTAATCCGCTCCCAGCGTGGCCTGTAGAACCTCTTTCGGATAATCGTCGGTCACTACCGCTTCGCCCATGCGGCGCAGCAGCACCAGGCGCAGACGACCGTCGATCACTTTTTTGTCGACAGACATATGTTCGAGAAAATCGGCTTCGGTCATTTCCTCGGGCGGAACCACCGGCAGCCCGGCTCGCAGGAACAGGCGAATGCCGCGATCACGTTCCTGCTGGCTGATCCAGCCCAGGCGCGCGGACATTTCCAGGGCCATGACCGTGCCGGCCGCGACTGCCTCGCCGTGCAGCCAGACACCATAGCCCATATGGGTCTCGATGGCGTGGCCGAAGGTATGACCCAGGTTGAGCGTGGCGCGCACACCCGACTCCCGCTCATCGGCGCCCACCACCGCCGCCTTGGCGGCGCAGGAGCGCTCGATGGCGTACGTCAGGGCGGTCTGGTCCAGCGCACGCAAGCGGTCGACGTTCTCTTCGAGCCAGCCCAGGAACGGCTCGTCACAGATCAGGCCATATTTGATGACTTCCGCCAGCCCTGCAGACAACTCGCGGGCAGGCAAAGTCTTCAGGGTCGCAGTATCGATCAGCACCACGTTGGGCTGATAGAAGGCGCCGATCATGTTCTTGCCCAGCGGATGGTTGATCCCTGTCTTGCCACCCACCGAGGAGTCGACCTGCGACAACAGCGTGGTGGGAATCTGGATGAAATCGACCCCACGCTGATAGCAGGCAGCGGCGAAACCGGCCATATCGCCGATCACGCCGCCCCCCAGGGCCACGACCGTGGTGCGACGGTCATGTCGGGCCGTCAGCAGGCCGTCGAAGATCAGTTGCAGGGTTTCCCAGTTCTTGAAGGCTTCTCCGTCGGGCAGTACGACGGAAATGACCGAAAAGGCCGACAGACTGCGCGCCAGACGCTCCAGATACAGCGGGGCGACGGTTTCATTGGAGATGATCGCCACCTGCCGCCCGGCGATATGCGGCGCCAGCAGCTGCGGCTGGTCCAGCAAGCCTTCGCCAATGTGAATCGGGTAGCTGCGCTCGCCCAGGTCGACCTTAAGTGTCTGCATGTTTCCCCACGCTGAAGATGGAATCAGGCGTCCTGCCTGCAATTAACGAAAGTGCCCAACGGGGATAAATCCCCTCGCCACAGGTCCCAGTGCTTGCCATGACACCACGGGATGGCCTTCGACGCGCCCCTGGCAGCCAGGACGAGACGCCGAGGATAGCGCATTTCCCGTGGTGCATTAACGGGGGGGCAACTGCTGCAGGCGCTCGAGAATGTCCAGCACCACCATACGCGGTGGCCGCTCATCGGTTTCCACCACCACATCGGCGATCTCGCGATACAGCGGATCGCGCAGTTCCAGCAAGTCCCGCAGGGTCTTGGCCGGGTCGGCGGTGCGTAACAGAGGACGATTGCGATCCCGGGCGGTACGACCGACCTGCTGTTCGACGGAAGCATGCAGGTAGACCACTCGTCCGCCCGCGTGAAGCGCCCGACGATTGGCCTCGCGCATCACTGCGCCACCACCGGTGGCCAGCACCACGCCATCGAATGCGCACAGCTCGGCGATCATCGCCTGCTCACGATCACGAAAGCCCGGCTCGCCTTCCTTGTCGAAGATCCATGGGATATTGGCGCCCGTGCGCAATTCAATTTCCTTGTCGGAATCTTTGAAAGGCAGGCGCAGCTCTTTGGCCAGCAAACGGCCGATGGTGCTTTTTCCAGCGCCCATCGGCCCAACAAGAATCAAATTTCGCACAGAATCAACGACTCACAGCAATCGCCTGGTTGTTCATGATACGCGGAGTGAGGAATACCAGCAGCTCGGATTTTTTCTCCGAAACCACATCACGCCGGAAAAGGCGGCCAAGATACGGCACATCGCCAAGAAATGGCACCTTATCTACAACCTTGCTCTGAGTATTTGAGAAAACGCCGCCAATCACAATGGTTTCGCCATCATTGACCAGCACCTTGGCGTTGACCTCGTTTTTCTTGATGGGTGGTACTTCCTGCACCTTGTTCAGGTAGTCAGGCTCATCCTTGGTGACCTTGACCTCCATGATGATGCGATTGTCGGGGGTGATCTGTGGCGTCACCTCCAACGACAACGAGGCCTCCTTGAACGACACCGAGGTCGCGCCGCTGGAACTGGCTTCCTGATACGGAATTTCCGTGCCCTTGAGGATTTTCGCCGTCTCCTTGTCGGACGTCACCACCTTGGGCTGTGAGACGATTTCCCCGTTTCCGGTTTTCTCCATGGCGGTCAGTTCCAGGTCCAGGAGGACATTGTCGGTAATGAACGCGATGCCGATTCCCGACGTATTGCCCGACGCGCCCATGTCCACGAACGGCTGGTTGGTGCTGGTACTGCCCGGCGTACCGATGGTGGTGGAGTTGCCGGTGCTGACCCCGGAGGTGTTCCAGTTACCCTTGTTCTGTATCGAACCGCCCCAGCGCACGCCCAGGCTCTTGTCGTAATCGACGTTGGCCTCGACGATTCGTGCCTCGATCATCACCTGACGCACCGGAATGTCCAGTTGAGCGACGATCCGCCGCAGCTCGTCGAGCCGGTCCTGGGTCTGGTAGGCAATGATGTTGTTGGTTCGCTCGTCGACCGTGATGGTACCGCGCTCATCGGCCTTTGCTTCGGCGCTGGTCACCGACTGGAACAGCTTGGCGATGTCCGCTGCCTTGGCATAGTTGACCTGTAGCAGCTCGCGCCGCAACGGAGCAAGATCGGCGATCTGCTTTTGAGACTCCAGTTCCTGGCGCTCGCGGGCCGCGATTTCGTCGGCCGGGGCCACCAGCAACACATTGCCGACCTTGCGCTTGTCCAGCCCCTTGGTCTTGAGCACCAGGTCCAGGGCCTGGTCCCACGGCACATTCTGCAGGCGCAGGGTGATGCCGCCCTGCACCGTGTCACTGGCCACCAGGTTCAGGTTGGTAAAATCGGCGATCAATTGCAGGACCGAACGCACCTCGATGTCCTGGAAGTTGAGGGACAGTTTCTCACCGCTGTAGGCGGCACGATCGCTGTTGCGTTTCTGCAGGTCTTCCACGGTCATCGGCCGCACGCTGACGGTCAGCCGGTTGTCGGTCTGGTAGGTCGAGTAATCGTAGGTGCCACCGGGCTCGATGCTGATGGTGGCCTGGTCCGATCCGGCACTGGCATTGACGAACTGCACCGGAGTGGCGAAATCCTTGACATCCAGGCGTACCCTCAGCGGTTCGGGCAGTTGGGTCCTGGTGAATTTGAGGATGATCTTGCCTTCACGCTCCTGGATGTCAGGGGCAATGGATGGATCCGACAGGTCGATCACGACATTGCCTTCGCCCTCGGTCCCTCGCTGGAAGTCCACGCCACGAATGGCCCGGCCCACCGGCGCGTTGCTCCTGGCAGGCGCAGCGCTGGTCGCTGCCGTCCCTTGGGGCTGAGCAGCCGTCCTGGGGACGGTGGTCCTGGGAGCAGCGCCTTTTCCGACCACCACGAACAGGTTGTTGCCCTCGACCCGGGCGTTATAGGGCGCCAGTTGCGTAAGACCGATGATCAGCCGGGTGCGATCCCCTGCCTCGACCACGGTCGCGCTACGGGCATTGCCGCCACCCAGGTCATGGGTCTTGCGCGCCAGTTGATTGGTGACCCCGGGCAGGTCCAGCGCAATGCGGGCCGGTTGTTCGGTGGTATAGCCGCGAGGCGTCGGCGGCGGCCCGTCGAAGGTGAGCTTCAACTCGACGCGGTCCCCCGGCAACGCCGCGACGTCCAGCGTCTTGAGGCTGGCCGCGAGAACCATCGGCGACATCAGCGCTATCCCTAGCGAAATACCGAAGGCTGTCAAAATCCTGTTCATTGTTGGGATTCCACTAATGAGTGCTCTTTCAAAGGAATGGTCCGTGGTCGCTCCAGCCAGGCCCCTTCGCCGTCAGGTACGATCTCGACCACATCGACCTGGGTGGCACTGATGGCGACGATCCTCCCGTCGTTGCGTCCCAGGTAGTCACCGACCTTGAGCCGATGCACCCCCCCGGCGCCACGCAGCAGCGCGTAGGAGCCGCCGGCATTGGCGATCGTACCGACCATTTCAAACTGCTCGATATTGAAGCCTTCCAGGTATTGCTTGACCCGGTTGGGATCGGGTCGGACATTGCGCGAGCCCTGTTGCCTGCCGGCCTGGTCCACCGGGACCTGCCGGGAAAACGGGCTGCGCAGGTTGGCGGCGCTGTAGGTGAAGGTTTCGTAGGGCTTGAATACGGGCATTGGCTCGATCTTGCCGGGCGGGCGCAGGCGCACCTCGTTCATGTAGGCGTCCAGGTCGTCGAAGCCATCACCGCCGCTGCAGCCCGCCAGCACGACCAGCCCCGCCAACAGGCCTACGCAGCGAAGCGACATCATGGCTGCGCCTCCTGCTCGTTGTAGCGGTAGGTCTTGGCCTGGATGCTCATGCGCAGTTTCGTCCCCCCGCCGGGCTCCATGGGGGCGATGTCGAAATCATGCAGCGTGACGATACGAGGCAACCCGGCAACACCGCTGACGAAGGTCGCCAGGTCATGGTAGCCACCGGTCACGGTAATCTGGATCGGCAGCTCGATGTAGAACGGTTGGGTGGCCTCGGGCAGCAATTTGATCTCTTCGAATTCCAGGCCGCTGCCCAGGCCGGTACGGGTGATGTCCTCCAACAGGCCGGGCACCTCGGTGTCGCTGGGCAGCTGGCGCAACAGCACACCAAACGACGCCTCCATCTGCTTCATTTGTTCAGTGTAGCGTTCGAGGTTCGCGGCCATATGGGCCTTGCCCGCGAACTGCGCCTTGAGGGTGCCTTCTTCCCCGCGCACCTGTTGCAACTGATCTTCCAGGTCGCTCAGCGCAATTTTATAGCCCAGGCCCAGAATCAGGATTACCAGCAGGACACCGGCCAGCCATTTGACCGGCATTGGCCAGGAACCGATGTTATTGGTGTCCAGGTCGCTGATATCGATCTTGCGCAGCGCGTCGAACCACTCCGCCGGTCTCATTGGGCCTCCTCCATGTCGACCGGACGGGTCTGGCGAACCGTCAACTGGAACACATTAGCCTGGTCGAGCTGGCCGGCCGTGGTTGCCTTTACCTCCGTCAGGCTCGGGGCATCGAAGAGGTCAGATGCGTCCAGGTTGCGCATCAGGTCAGAGACCCGGTTGTTCGACTGCGCGGCGCCCTTGATGGAGAGCGTATGGTCTTCCATCTTCACCTCGGTGAAATACACCCCATCGGGCAACGTACGCACCAACTGGTCGAAGATACGCCCACTGACCGGCCGATTACCCTGCAAGTCCTGAATGATGCGCATGCGCTCCAGCAGTTGCTGGCGACGGGCTTTCAATTCGCTGATCTGCTTGATGCGCTCGTCCAGCTCCGCGATCTGCTGCGAGATGTGGCCGTTACGGGCCAATTGGTAATCGATGGCACTGTTCAGGTACTGGACAGCGATCAATATCACGCCCACTGCGCCGACAAACGCCCCGGCCAACGCCAGTAAAAAGCGCTTGCGGCGTTCCTCGCGCAGCTCTTCGCGCCAGGGAAGCAGGTTGATCCGCGCCATCAGTCGAAGCTCCTGAGGGCCAGCCCGCAGGCAATCATCAGCGCGGGCGCATCGCTGGCCAGGGCTCCGGCGTTGACCCGACTGCCAAGGGCCATGTTGGTGAACGGGTTGGCTACCTGGGTAGGCGTGCCGAGGCGCTGCTCGATCAGCCGATCCAGCCCCATGATCGACGCCGTACCGCCTGCCAGCAGAATGTGGTCTACCGCGCTGTACTGGCCCGATGCAAAGAAGAACTGCAGCGAACGCGACACCTGCTGCACCAAGGCTTCGCGAAAGGGCTGCAGCACCTCACCGGAATAATCGTCGGGCAGCCCCCCTTGTTTCTTTGCCAGCCCCGCCTGCTCGAATGTCAGGCCGTAGCGGCGCTGGATCTCCTCGGTCAGTTGCCGACCGCCGAACAATTGCTCACGGGTGTAGATGATTCGACCGTTGTGCAGCACGCTCAGGGTGGTCATGGTGGCGCCAATGTCGATCACCGCCACCGTCAATCGCTCCTGGGAAGCGGCCAACTGAGTGGCCAGCAGACCGAAGGCGCGCTCCAGTGCATAGGCTTCGACGTCAACCACCCGTGCCGCCAACCCGGCCAGTGCCAGCGCGGCCTCGCGCACCTCGACGTTTTCCTTGCGACAGGCGGCCAGCAGCACCTCGACCCGCTCGGCGTTGCGCGGCGACACGCCCAGGACCTCGAAATCGATGGCCACCTCATCCAGCGGATAAGGAATGTACTGGTCGGCCTCGATCTTGAGCTGGTTCTCCATGTCATCGTCGGACAGCCCGGCATCCATCTCGATGGTCTTGGTGATGACGGCCGATCCCGCCACGGCCACCGCCACGCTGCGCAAGGGTGTCCTGGCCTTGGCCACCACCCGGGACAGCGCCTGGCCCACCCCTTCGAGCTCGGCGATGTTTTTCTCGACCACGGCATTGGCCGGCAGCGGCTCGACCGCGTAGGACTCGACACGGTATCGGTCGCCCTGGCGGCTCAACTCGAGCAGCTTCACCGACGTGGAGCTGATATCTATCCCCAGCAACGCATGGGCTTTTTTATTGAAGAGTCGCAGCACTACCAATTCCCTATGACTATCCGTGAGTTACGGACTCTCTAATACGCATTGCGTTCAATCACGCCGGCCCGACGGACGTCCGGATGGCGTTCCCGACGAAAAAAAATGCTTATAATGCGCAGCGCTTTTTTTCGCTTTGTTGCACGCTCGGGTCCTTCCCCTGCACCTGGCGCCTTTTTCATTCTTTGCCTGGATATCCAAAAGCCTTGATTCGTCTGCTGAAATTTTTCGGATGGTCCATCGTCGCCGTTTTCTGCGGACTGCTCCTGGGTCTGAGCGGTGCGTTTCTTTACCTTAGTCCGGGATTGCCGTCTGTGGAGGCGCTGAGAAGTATTCAGTTGCAGATTCCTCTGCGGGTCTACAGCAGCGACAACAAGCTGATCGCCGAATTTGGCGAAATGCGCCGCACACCGATCCGTTTCGCAGACATTCCACCCAATTTCATCAATGCGTTACTAAGTGCTGAAGACGACAACTTCGCCAATCATTACGGCGTCGATCCCGGCAGCCTGATGCGGGCCGCAAGCCAATTGGTCAAGAGCGGGCACATCCAGTCCGGCGGCAGTACCATCACCATGCAGGTGGCCAAGAACTTCTTCCTGACCAGCGAGCGCAGCTTCTCGCGCAAGACCACTGAGATTTTGTTGGCCCTGCAAATCGAGCGGCAGCTGACCAAGGACGAGATCCTCGAGCTGTACGTAAACAAGATTTATCTGGGCAACCGCGCCTACGGCATCGAGGCGGCTGCACAGGTCTACTACGGCAAGTCGATCCGCGACGTGAGCCTGGCGCAGATGGCAATGATTGCCGGCCTGCCCAAGGCGCCGTCGCGCTTCAACCCGTTGGCCAACCCCGCACGCAGCAAGGAACGTCGCGACTGGATCCTGGGGCGCATGTACAAGCTCGGCAAGATCAGCGAAGCCGAGTACACCGCCGCGATCAACGAGCCATTGAACGCCAGCTATCACGTACCGACGCCGGAAGTGAATGCGCCCTATATCGCCGAAATGGCCCGCGCCGAGATGGTCGGCCGCTACGGCAGCGATGCCTACACCGAAGGTTTTCGCGTAACCACCACAGTGCCCAGCAACCTTCAGGAAATGGCCAACACCGCACTGCACGAAGGCCTGATGACCTACGACCAGCGCCACGGCTACCGTGGGCCTGAATCACGCCTGCCGGGCAAGACTCGCGAAGCCTGGGCCCTGGAACTGACCAAGCAGCGCGCCATCAGCGGGCTGGAGCCGGCAATCGTCACCGAGGTGGGGAAGGACGGGATCAAGGTCCTGACCCGCAACGGCGAGCTGGAAGAGCATGTCAGCTGGGAATCGATGAAGTGGGCACGCCCGTTTCTCAACACCAACAGCATGGGCGCCGCTCCCCGGCAACCGTCGGACGTTGCCCAGGTCGGCGACCTGATCCGGGTGCAACGCCAACCGGACAATACGCTCAAATTCAGTCAGATCCCGGCCGCCCAGGGCGCACTGGTCTCCCTCGACCCGCAAGACGGCGCGATCCGCTCGCTGGTGGGTGGCTTCGCCTTCGAACAGAGTAACTACAACCGCGCCTTGCAGGCCAAGCGCCAGCCGGGCTCGAGCTTCAAGCCGTTCGTCTACAGCGCCGCCCTGGATAACGGCTACACCGCCGCCAGCCTGGTGAACGATGCGCCGATCGTGTTCGTCGACGAGTACCTCGACAAGGTCTGGCGACCGAAGAACGACACCAACACTTTCCTCGGTCCGATCCGTCTGCGCGAAGCGCTGTACAAGTCCCGCAACCTGGTGTCGATCCGCCTGCTGCAGGCGCTGGGCGTGGATCGCACCATCGATTACATCAGCCGGTTCGGCTTCAACAAGCAGGACCTGCCGCGCAACCTGTCCCTGGCCCTGGGCACGGCGACCCTGACGCCGATGGAAATCGCCACGGGCTGGAGCACCTTTGCCAATGGCGGGTACAAGGTCACCCCGTACATCATCGAAAAAATCGAAAGCCGTAATGGCGAGACGTTGTTCGTTGCCAACCCACCACGGGTACCCACAGGCGAGCAGGCCAGCGACGGCATTGCGGCGCCAGCCACCGAAACGTTCACCGTGAACGCGACCCCGGGTGAAGCCGCGACTGCCCCGGCGGTGCCGCAGGCGCCGGCCATCGCCGAACGTATTGTCGATGGACGTACCACCTACATCCTCAACAGCATGCTGCAGGACGTGATCAAGCTCGGTACGGGCCGCCGTGCGCTGGCCTTGGGCCGTACCGACCTGGCGGGCAAGACCGGCACCACCAACGAATCCAAGGACGCCTGGTTCTCGGGTTACAACGGCGATTACGTGACCACTGTCTGGACCGGTTTCGACCAACCGGAAAGCCTCGGTCGTCGCGAGTTCGGTGGCACCGTGGCGTTGCCGATCTGGATGAGTTACATGGGCGCCGCCCTCAAGGACAAACCGCCCCACACCCAACCGGAGCCGGAAGGCATCCTCAGCCTGCGCGTAGACCCGGTCAGCGGTCGCGCCGCTACGCCAGGAACTCCGGGTGCCTACTTCGAACTGTTCAAGAGCGAAGACACCCCGCCGTCGGTCAACGAACTGGGCAACGGCGTCGCGCCAGGCAGCCCGCTGCCAGCGGACGAAGCGGCGCCGATTGATTTGTTCTAGGGAAGCAGTGGCGAGCTTCAAGCGGCAAGCTTCAAGTGAAAAGCCAGGGTAGTACGCACCGCTCTTAACTTGCAGCTTGAAGCTTGCCGCTCGAAGCCCATAAAAAAACCTGGCCGAAGCCAGGTTTTTTATGGGCGGCTGCCGTTAACCGTTGAACACATCATCCACGCTCTTGAGCGGGTAGTTCTTCGGATACGGCAGAGTGGCCACGCCGGTCTCGATCGCGGCCTTGGCCACGGCGTCGGAGATCAGGGTGATCAGGCGGGCATCCATTGGCTTCGGAATGATGTACTCACGGCCGAATTCCAGCTTGATGCCGCCGTAGGCATCGCACACTTCCTGGGGAACCGGCAGCTTGGCCAGCTCGCGCAGGGCGTTGGCGGCCGCGACTTTCATTTCTTCGTTGATGCGCTTGGCGCGAACGTCCAGGGCACCACGGAAGATGAACGGGAAGCCCAGCACATTGTTCACCTGGTTCGGGTAGTCCGAACGGCCGGTGGCCATGATCACGTCGCTGCGAGTGGCGTGAGCCAGCTCCGGGGAGATTTCCGGGTCCGGGTTCGAGCAGGCGAACACGATCGGGTTCGGCGCCATGCGCAGCAGGTTTTCCGGGCTCAGCAGGTTCGGACCCGACAGGCCGACGAACACGTCGGCGCCGTCCAGCGCCTCAGCCAGGGTGCGCTTGTCAGTAGCGTGGGCGAAGACCGCCTTGTACTGGTTCAGGTCGGTACGGCCGGAGTGGATCACACCGGTACGGTCGACCATGAAGATGTTCTCGATCCGGGCGCCCATGCTCACCAGCAACTTCATGCAGGAGATGGCCGCAGCGCCGGCACCCAGGCAGACGATCTTGGCTTCCGGCAGGGTCTTGCCGGCGATTTCCAGGGCGTTGATCATGCCGGCCGCGGTCACGATCGCGGTGCCGTGCTGGTCATCGTGGAACACCGGAATGTCGCACTGCTCGATCAGGGCGCGCTCGATCTCGAAGCACTCGGGAGCCTTGATGTCTTCCAGGTTGATGCCACCGAAAGTGATGGAGATACGCTTGACGGTGTCGATGAAGGCTTGCGGGCTCTCGGAGTCGACTTCGATGTCGAACACATCGATACCGGCGAAGCGCTTGAACAGCACGCCCTTGCCTTCCATGACCGGCTTGGAGGCCAGTGGACCGAGGTCACCCAGACCGAGGATCGCGGTGCCATCGGAAATGACTGCAACCAGATTGCCCTTGCCGGTGTATCTGTAGGCCAGTTCCGGGTCGCGAGCGATTTCGCGTACGGGTTCGGCTACGCCGGGGCTGTAGGCCAGCGACAGATCGCGGGCAGTAGCGGTGGCCTTGGTGAGCTCGACACTCAGCTTTCCTGGACGAGGATTAGCGTGATATTCGAGAGCGGCAGTTTTCAGATCAGACATGTGGGCATTCCGCTTTTTACTGTGTTGGACAGACGGACCGCCGAGGATACGCCCCTCGCAAAGTCCCTACAAGACTGACCGGTCACCCCTGTCAAGCGCCCTGCCCTACGACTTTGGGCCAAGAGCCGCTAAACACAAGGGATTGATGCATACAATTCAACTGAAAAATGTCTACAATTTTTTTATCGAGACAGGACGACCAGCATCGCCGGATCAGTCAAAGGCAATAACCAGCGATCCCGTCCCGGTTCGAGCGCCCCACGCCTCGACCGATCCACCACCCAGCCGCGCGCCTCGACCGGCTTCCCCTGCAGACGTTCAAGCGAAGCCATATCGAAACGGCTTATCCAATTGGGAGCAACATGCAGTACAACCGCACCCTCCAATTGGAGCCAAACACCACCACGATTGCGCCTGACGGAATTCACGCGACCGCTGAGCACCGCGAAACCAGGCGCCCCGACCTGCTGCGCCTTGAGCACCGGCGAACGCTTCCAGAGCCCGAGGCGCGCTTCACGGGCCTGACGCTCGGCGGTCCGCTGGCAGTCCGCCAAGTCGGTATTCGGCGCCACCGCCACCTGGAAACCCAGGCCCTCGGCGAGCAGTTGCGCTTCGAGGTTATTGCCGTCGGCACCATAGACATGGGCCAAAGTGCGCCCGTAGCGATCCCGCCCCTCCCGACCGGGAAGCAGGCCCACCTGCCCGTCGCTGGCAGCTATCAGTGTTTCGAGACGACGACGGGCCGCAACGGCGAAGGGCTCGTCGGAGCGGCCCTGACGACCAAGTTCGGGACTGTTGAGACCGATCATGCGCACGCTTCGGCCATCGGCCAGGCGCAGGGTGTCGCCATCGACCACCCGCTGGACCTTCGCCCGGACCAGGCCTGCCGGCGCCGGACAGAAGGCTTCGGCCCCGCTCAGCCAAATCGCGGACACAAAAAAGGCGCCCACCAGGGACGCCTTTTTCATCAATCTGGAGCCGCCGGAACGAGCCTCCAAAATGATCAGCCTCAGGCCTTTTTGGTAGCGCCGAAAGCACCGAAACGGTCGGCGAACTTCTGAACGCGGCCACCGGTGTCCAGAGTCTTTTGCTTACCGGTGTAGAACGGGTGGCATTCGTTGCAAACGTCGATCGCCAGGGCTTTGCCGTAGGTCGAACGGGTTTCGAACTTGTTGCCGCAGCTGCAGGTCACGGCAACGGCTGGGTATTCTGGATGGATATCGGCTTTCATGGTGTTTTCCTCAGGCTAGCGTGCCGCCACCCAACACTATTGTTGAATACCGCACGTAATTAGGGCGCGGATTCTACCAGACATCGACAATGACGCAAGCTATGCCTTGTACCAACCGTCTGCTAGGCTCCCCGCCTCAAGCACGATTCCCCCTGTGGGAGCGAGCCTGCTCGCGATTGGGGTGAGCCAGTCGACATCGCTTTGGCTGATCGACCGCTATCGCGAGCAGGCTCGCTCCCACAGGAAAAGTGCCCAGCCCTTGCGAACCCGATCGTCTACCGAGACTTCCCCGCGTGCCCGACGCCATCCTGCGCCTCGCCCTGCCTTCGCCCTTGCGCCGCCTGTTCGACTACCGCGCCCCGGCCGGGGTCCCACGCGCCCGGTTGCAACCCGGCATGCGCCTGCGGGTGCCGTTCGGTCGACGCGAAATGATCGGCATTCTGGTGGAAGTCACCGACCATAGCGAGGTCCCGGCCGACAAGCTCAAACCGGCCCTTGCGCTGCTCGATGCCACGTCTCCGCTGCCGGCGTCACTGTTCAAGCTGTGCCTGTGGACGGCCCAGTATTACCAGCACAGCCTTGGCGACACCTTGAGCTGGGCACTGCCGGTGCTGTTGCGTCAGGGCGAACCGGCGGAGGCGCGCCAGGAGCGATTCTGGTCCGTGGCGCCGGGGGCGTCGGCGGACGACCCGCGCATCGCCCGCGCACCCCGTCAGCGCGAAGCCCTGGCGACCCTGGCCCAACATCCCCATGGTGTGGCCCACGCCTTGTTGAGCAAGCTGATGCTCAGCAAGGACAGCCTCGACCTGCTGCTGGCAAAAGAGCTGGTGCAGGTGAAGGTCCGCCGGCACGCGCCGGGCGTGCGCCACGAACATTGGCTGGCCCAGCCGGAACTGCCGCTCAATGCCGAACAACGGGCCGCCTGCGAGGCGATTCGCGCCGGGTTCGACAGCTACCATGCATTCCTGCTGGCTGGCGTCACCGGCAGCGGCAAGACCGAGGTCTACCTGCAACTGATCCGCCAGACCCTTGAAGCCGGCAAGCAGGCCCTGGTACTGATTCCGGAAATCAACCTCGGCCCGCAAACGCTGGCGCGTTTTGAACAACGCTTCAACGCCCGGATTGCCCTGGTGCACTCGGCGGTCAACGACCGCGAGCGCCTCGAAGCCTGGCTCGCGGCACGGGATGGCGAGGCCGATATCATCATCGGCACCCGCTCGGCCCTGTTCACGCCGATGAAAAATCCCGGCCTGATCATCATCGACGAAGAACACGACGGCTCCTATAAACAGCAGGAAGGCCTGCGCTACCACGCCCGCGACCTGGCGGTGGTGCGCGCCCGCCAGGAGAATATCCCCATCGTCCTCGGTTCGGCGACACCATCCCTGGAAAGCCTGCACAACGCCTACACCGGCCGCTACGGCCTGTTACGCCTGAACGAACGGGCCGGCGGCGCGAAACAACCACGCTTCCTGCGCCTGGACGTAAAAAGCCGACCACTGGACAGCGGCATTTCCGGGCCGATGCAACAAGCCATCGGCCAGACCCTGGCCGCCGGACAGCAGGTCCTGGTGTTTCTCAATCGCCGAGGGTTCGCCCCGACCCTGTTGTGTCACGACTGTGGCTGGATGTCCGGCTGCGAGCGCTGCGACGCCCGGATGACCGTGCATCAACGCTACGGTGAATTGCGCTGCCACCATTGCGGACACACCGAACGGGTGCCAAGGCACTGCCCGCAATGCGGCAAAGTGGACTTGCGCCCGGTAGGCGCCGGCACCGAGCGCGCCGAAGAACGGCTGGGCATCTTGTTTCCCGATTACCCGGTGCTGCGGGTGGATCGCGACAGTACATCGCGCAAAGACGCGATGAACCAGTTGTTTGCCACCATCCAGAAAGGCCAGCCGTGCATCCTGGTGGGCACGCAGATGCTCGCCAAGGGACATCACTTCCCCCGAGTGACGCTGGTATCGATCCTCGACGCCGACGGAGGGCTGTTCTCCGGTGACTTCCGCGCCAGCGAGCGCATGGCGCAGCTGATTGTCCAGGTTGCTGGCCGGGCCGGGCGCGCCGAGGAGCCGGGCAGGGTGATCATCCAGACCCATCTGGCGGACCACCCCCTGCTGATACAACTGACTGAAGAAGGCTATTTCGCCTTCGCCGAGCAGGCCCTGAGCGAACGGCGCAGCGCCGGCCTGCCACCGTTTGCCCACCTGGCACTGCTGCGGGCCGAAGCCCATAAACCGGGACAGGCCGAAGGCTTCCTCGACGACGCGTGCAGCGAGGCCGAGCGTTTGCTGGCGGAGCAGAACCTCACCGGGATCGAACTGTTGGGCCCAGTGCCGGCTCCGATGGAGCGGCGGGCCGGACGCTATCGGGCGCAGCTATTATTACAGGCCAACGCCCGGGCGCCGCTGCACCGGCTATTGAGTGCCTGGCTGCTGGTGTTGGAACAAATGCCCAGTGGTCGGGCGGTGCGCTGGTCGCTGGATGTGGATCCGGTGGATCTCTACTGATCCCACACCTTGTGGGAGCGAGCTTGCTCGCGATGGGGGCATCAAATTCACCATCACTGGTGCCTGATATACCGCTATCGCGAGCAAGCTCGCTCCCACAGGGATTTAGGCACCAAACAGCTCCAACCGACCCGCTACAGTTGGCAAGCCCGCCTTCGCCACGGATAATGCCCAGTTTTTCCACCAGCGCATCGAAGCGCCGCCGCGCCTGCGGTTGAAAGAGAAGACCATGAAAGACACCATTCGCCAGCTCATCCAGCAAGCCATCACCCAACTCGTCGCTGAAGGTGTGTTGCCAGAAGGCCTGTCGCCGGCGATTCAGGTCGAAAACACCCGAGACAAGACCCACGGCGACTTCGCCAGCAACATCGCGATGATGCTCGCCAAGCCGGCCGGCATGAAGCCACGGGACCTGGCCGAGAAGATCATCGCCGCGCTGCCGGCCGACGAAAACGTCGCCAAGGCGGAGATTGCCGGCCCTGGCTTCATCAATTTCTTCCAGAACACTCAGGCCCTGGCCTCGCGCCTGGACGCGGCCCTGGCCGACGAGCGCATCGGCGTGCGCAAGGCCGGCCCCGTGCAGCGCACCGTGATCGACCTCTCGGCCCCCAACCTCGCCAAGGAAATGCACGTCGGCCACTTGCGCTCGACCATCATCGGCGACGGCGTGGCCCGGGTGCTGGAGTTCCTTGGCGACACCGTGATCCGCCAGAACCACGTGGGCGACTGGGGCACCCAGTTCGGCATGCTGATGGCTTATCTCCAGGAAAACCCGATCACCAGCGATGAACTGTCGGACCTGGAGAACTTCTACCGCGCCGCCAAGCAGCGCTTCGACGAATCCCCGGAGTTCGCCGACCGCGCCCGTGGCCTGGTGGTCAAGTTGCAGGCCGGCGATGCCGACTGCCTGGCGCTGTGGACCCGGTTCAAGGACATCTCTCTGTCCCACTGCCAGAAAATCTACGAGTTGCTGAACGTCAAGCTGACCATGGCCGACGTAATGGGCGAAAGCGCCTACAACGATGACCTGATCAACGTGGTCAACGACCTCAAGGCCAAGGGCATGCTGGTGGAGAGCAACGGCGCCCAGTGCGTATTTCTCGACCAGTTCAAGACCGCCGACGGCGAGCCGCTGCCAGTGATCATCGTCAAGGCCGACGGCGGTTACCTCTATGCCACCACCGACCTGGCGGCCGTGCGCTATCGCAACGGTGTGCTCAAGGCGGACCGGGTCCTGTACTTTGTCGACCAGCGTCAGGCCCTGCACTTCCAGCAAGTGTTCGAAGTGGCCCGTCAGGCCGGCTTCGTACCGCGCCCGATGGAAATGGAACACATGGGCTTCGGCACCATGAACGGCGCCGACGGCCGTCCGTTCAAAACCCGCGACGGCGGCACGGTGAAGCTGATCGACCTGCTGACCGAAGCCCAGGAGCGCGCCTATGCACTGGTCAAGGGCAAGAACCCGGACCTGGCCGAAGACGAGCTGCGCCAGATCGCCAAGGTCGTGGGCATCGATGCGGTGAAATATGCCGACCTGTCCAAGCACCGCACCAGCGACTACAGCTTCAACTTCGACCTGATGCTCAACTTCGAAGGCAACACCGCTCCGTACCTGTTGTACGCCTACACCCGCGTGGCCGGCGTGTTCCGCAAGCTCGGCAAGGGCTTCGATGAAGTCGAAGGGCGGATCGTGCTCGAAGCGGCCCAGGAGCAGGAATTGGCGGCGAAGCTGGCGCAGTTCGGCGAAGTGCTCAATAACGTGGCCGACAAAGGCACGCCGCATACCCTGTGTGCGTATCTGTATGACGTGGCCGGCCTGTTCTCCAGCTTCTACGAGAACTGCCCGATCCTCAATGCCGATACCCCCGAGCAAATGCAAAGCCGCCTGCGCCTTGCCGCGCTGACTGCACGCACGCTCAAGCAGGGCCTGGAACTGCTGGGCCTGGAAACCCTGGAGCGCATGTAAGTTGGCCGCCAAGAAAAAACCTGCACCCAAGCGCGGCGCCAGTCGTTACCAGCCCCCGGCCAAAAAGCCGATTCCGGGCTGGTTATGGATGGCTATCGGCCTGACGGTTGGCGCTTTCATTGTTTTCCTGATGAAGCTGGAGCCGGGCCAGGGCGATGACGTCAAGCGCGTCAAGCAAGAGCAGCAGAAGGCCACGCGCATCGCCGAGGCCAACAAGACCCCACCGAGCCCGACGCAACCGGTGAAGCCGAAGTACGACTTCTACACGTTGTTGCCGGAATCGGAAGTCATCGTGCCGCCCGAGGCCGTACCGGAGAAAACCCTGCCGACACCGCAAGTGCCGCAGGTGCCTGCCACGCCCGTCACTCCGGCAGAAGCGGCCAAGATCGACACCGCCCGCGCCCAGGCCGCCCTGGCGGGCATCACGCCGCCACCGGCCCCACCCGTGCAGAAAGCCGCCCCGGTGACGAAGTTCTTCCTGCAAGCCGGTTCATTCCGCAAGGAGGCCGATGCCGACAAGGTCCGGGCGCAGATCATCCTGCTGGGCCAATCCGTGTCGGTAGAGTCCGGCACGGTGAAGGACGAAACCTGGTACCGGGTCCTGGTCGGCCCGTTCAGCAACCGAGAAGAGCTGACCAAGGCGCAGAAACAGTTGGCTGGCAGCGGCTTCAGCAACCTATTGTTACAACAACGCCAGAGCCGCTGAATCAAGCGACACCAACCCCTGCGGCGAGGGGATTTATCCCCGCTGGGCTGCGCAGGAGCCCCAAAAGCTTGAGGCAATTAGCCTGACACTCCGATGGCAAGCTTTGGGGCCGCTTCGCGGCCCAACGGGGATAAATCCCCTCGCCACAGAATCGGAACAGCCAACCCACCGCTCATCCCCTGCTCCACCGCGCAGTTGAAAAACCCCACGCCACCCCCATATGAGTTTCCATCCGGGCATTTTCGCCCCGCTGCGTGGAGACTCTTCCCTTGACCACCATCGTTTCAGTCCGCCGTCATGACAAAGTCGTCATGGGTGGCGACGGCCAGGTTTCACTGGGCAATACCGTGATGAAAGGCAACGCGAAGAAAGTCCGCCGCCTGTATCACGGCCAAGTCATCGCCGGTTTCGCCGGGGCCACCGCTGACGCTTTCACCTTGTTCGAGCGTTTTGAAGCCCAGCTGGAGAAACACCAGGGCCACCTGATCCGTGCCGCCGTGGAGCTGGCCAAGGAATGGCGCACCGACCGCTCCCTGAGCCGCCTCGAAGCCATGCTCGCGGTCGCCAACAAGGACGCCTCGCTGATCATCACCGGCAATGGCGACGTCGTTGAGCCCGAAGACGGCCTGATTGCCATGGGTTCCGGCGGCGCCTACGCCCAGGCCGCGGCCAGCGCCCTGCTGAAAAAGACTGACCTGTCGGCCCGTGAGATCGTCGAGACCGCCTTGGGCATTGCCGGCGACATCTGCGTCTTCACCAACCATAACCAGACCATTGAGGAGCAGGACCTCGCGAATTAAGCCTGCCCAGGCCCAGTGCCAAGGCTCATTCTTGCTTGAGGACCGCCAATTATTATGTCCATGACTCCCCGCGAAATCGTCCACGAACTCAACCGCCACATCATCGGCCAGGACGATGCCAAGCGCGCCGTCGCCATCGCCCTGCGTAATCGCTGGCGCCGGATGCAATTGCCCGAAGAACTGCGCGTCGAAGTGACCCCCAAGAACATCCTGATGATCGGCCCGACCGGCGTCGGCAAGACCGAAATAGCCCGTCGCCTGGCCAAGCTCGCCAACGCCCCGTTCATCAAGGTCGAAGCCACCAAGTTCACCGAAGTCGGCTATGTCGGCCGTGACGTCGAGTCGATCATCCGCGACCTGGCCGACGCCGCCATCAAGCTGCTGCGCGAGCAGGAAATCACCAAGGTGCGCCACCGCGCCGAAGACGCCGCCGAAGAGCGCATCCTCGACGCGCTGCTGCCTCCGGCGCGCATGGGCTTCAACGCCGATACCGCCGCGACCCAGGATTCCAACACCCGCCAGTTGTTCCGCAAACGCCTGCGCGAAGGGCAACTGGACGACAAGGAAATCGAGATCGAAGTGGCTGAAATGACCGGCGTCGACATCTCCGCGCCACCAGGCATGGAAGAAATGACCAACCAGTTGCAGAGCTTGTTCGCCAACATGGGCAAGGGCAAGAAGAAAAGCCGCAAGCTCAAGGTCAAGGAAGCGCTGAAGCTGGTGCGCGATGAAGAAGCCAGCCGCCTGGTCAACGAAGAAGAATTGAAGGCCAAGGCCCTGGAAGCGGTCGAGCAACATGGCATCGTGTTCATCGACGAAATCGACAAGGTCGCCAAGCGTGGCAACGTCGGCGGCGCCGATGTGTCCCGTGAGGGCGTGCAACGTGACCTGCTGCCATTGATCGAAGGCTGCACGGTCAACACCAAATTGGGTATGGTCAAGACCGATCACATCCTGTTCATCGCCTCCGGCGCTTTCCACCTGAGCAAGCCGAGCGACCTGGTACCGGAGCTGCAGGGCCGCCTGCCGATCCGTGTCGAACTCAAGGCGCTGTCACCGGAAGACTTCGAACGCATCCTGAGCGAGCCCCATGCGTCGCTGACCGAACAGTACTGTGCATTGCTCAAGACCGAAGGCCTGGACATCGAGTTCACACCGGAAGGCATCAAGCGTCTGGCGCAGATTGCCTGGCAGGTCAACGAGAAGACCGAGAACATCGGCGCCCGTCGCCTGCACACGCTGCTCGAACGCCTGCTCGAGGAAGTCTCGTTCAGCGCCGGCGACCTGGCCAGCGCCCACAGCGAAACGCCGATCCGGATCGACGCCGAATACGTGAACAGCCACCTGGGTGAATTGGCGCAGAACGAAGACCTGTCGCGGTATATTCTTTAAAGCTGCAAGTTGTGAGCTACAAGCTACAAGCTGATCGTTTCAGCTTGTGGCTTGTGGCTTGTGGCTTGTGGCTTGTAGCTTGTAGCTTGTAAGCTGCCTCCATGACCAGACTTCCCACCGCCATCAACCTGCACAAGGCCTCCAGGACCCTGACGCTGAAATACGCGCCGGACGAGGAGTACCACCTGCCCGCCGAATTCCTGCGGGTGCACTCGCCTTCCGCCGAGGTCCAGGGCCACGGCAAACCCATCCTGCAATACGGCAAGCTTGGCGTCGGCCTGACCAAGATCGAACCGGCCGGTCAATACGCACTGAAACTGACCTTCGACGACGGCCATGACAGTGGACTGTTCACCTGGGACTATCTGTACCAGCTGGCGGTGCGTCAGGAAGACCTGTGGAACGATTATCTCGCCGAACTCAAGGCCACCGGAAAAACCCGCGATCCCAACGAGTCCGTCGTCAAGCTGATGCTCTAGCTCAAGGGCTGGCGCTTTAGGGCGAATTTTCTAGACTCATCTGCTTCAATGCCCGCGCGGCAGCGTCAATGATTGGCCTGCTTGCGAAAAAAATTAAACTCGGGTAACCAATGGAGCTGGCAAGTTCCCTGCAAAGGA
Organism: Pseudomonas sp. AF32; assembly: GCF_022342325.2. Taxonomy (NCBI): domain Bacteria; kingdom Pseudomonadati; phylum Pseudomonadota; class Gammaproteobacteria; order Pseudomonadales; family Pseudomonadaceae; genus Pseudomonas; species Pseudomonas sp. AF32. The sequence continues at coordinate 62,222 of NZ_RQJK02000014.1, forward strand.
ACCGGGGAGTTTCTTTGCACATGTTTCCTCATTGATCTCGATGCGGAATTAACGGTCACCCGAGCAGCGTACCTGGTATTGGCTGTGTGGCTTTACGGCATGGCCCGGGTACTCGTCTGACAATGGAGCGTCGTAGATGAGCAACAAGAACAACGATGACCTGAAGAACCAGGCCTCGGAAAACACCCTTGGCTTGAACCCCGTCGTCGGCTTGCGCAGGAAAGACCTGCTGGCCTCTGCCCGAATGGTGCTGACCCAGACCCTCAAGCAACCGCTGCACAGTGCCAGGCACGTTGCCCATTTTGGCGTCGAACTCAAGAAAGTCCTGTTCGGCAAATCCGACCTGCAGCCTTCGAGCGACGACCGTCGCTTCACCGATCCGGCCTGGAGCCAGAACCCTCTCTACAAGCGTTATCTGCAAACCTACCTGGCGTGGCGCAAGGAGCTGCACGCCTGGATCGATGAAAGCAATCTCCCGCCCCAGGACATCAGCCGCGGGCACTTCGTGATCAACCTCATGACCGAAGCGATGGCGCCGACCAATACCGCAGCCAACCCGGCGGCCGTCAAGCGCTTCTTCGAAACCGGTGGCAAGAGCCTGCTCGATGGCCTGTCCCACCTGGCCAAGGACTTGGTGCACAACGGCGGAATGCCGAGCCAGGTCGATATGGGCGCATTCGAAGTGGGCAAGAGCCTGGGCGTGACCGAAGGCGCCGTGGTGTTTCGCAACGACGTACTGGAGCTGATCCAGTACCGGCCCATCACCGAGCAGGTCCACGAACGACCGCTGCTGGTGGTGCCGCCACAGATCAACAAGTTCTACGTTTTCGACCTGAGCCCGGACAAGAGCCTGGCGCGCTTCTGCCTGCGCAGCAACGTGCAGACTTTCATCGTCAGTTGGCGCAACCCCACCAAGGAGCAGCGCGAGTGGGGCCTGTCGACCTACATCGAGGCGCTCAAGGAAGCGGTGGATGTGGTCACGGCCATCACCGGCAGCAAGGATGTGAACATGCTTGGCGCATGCTCGGGTGGCATCACCTGCACCGCGCTGCTGGGCCACTACGCCGCCCTCGGCGAGAAAAAAGTCAACGCCCTGACCCTGCTGGTGAGCGTGCTCGACACCACACTGGACACCGACGTAGCGCTGTTCGTCGACGAACAGACCCTGGAGACCGCCAGGCGTCATTCCTATCAGGCCGGCGTGCTCGAAGGCCGCGACATGGCCAAGGTCTTCGCCTGGATGCGGCCCAACGACCTGATCTGGAACTATTGGGTCAACAACTACCTGCTGGGCAACGAACCGCCGGTATTCGATATCCTGTTCTGGAACAACGACACCACGAGGCTACCGGCGGCATTCCACGGCGATCTTATCGAAATGTTCAAGACCAACCCGTTGACTCGCCCCAACGCACTGGAAGTGTGCGGCACGCCGATCGACCTCAAGCAGGTCACCTGCGACATCTTTGCCCTGGCCGGCACCAACGACCACATTACCCCCTGGAAGTCCTGCTACAAGTCGGCACAGCTGTTTGGCGGCAAAGTGGACTTCGTGCTGTCGAGCAGCGGCCATATCCAGAGCATTCTCAACCCACCGGGCAATCCCAAGTCACGCTACATGACCGGCGAAGACCTGCCGGCCAACCCCGAGGATTGGCAGGAAAACTCCACCAAGCATACCGACTCCTGGTGGCTGCACTGGCAAGCCTGGCAGGCCGAGCGCTCGGGCAAGCTGAAAAAGGCCCCGACCGTGCTGGGCAACAAGACCTATGTGGCGGGCGAGGCGGCGCCGGGTACTTATGTGCATGAAAGATAGCCGCAAGCCTCAAGCGGCAAGCTTCAAGACGCCTGACTTGCGGCTTGCGGCTTGTAGCTTGAACCCCCCCATTCTCCTTTAGGGCTTGAAGCATGCCGCAACCGTACATCTTTCGTACCGTCGATCTGGATGGTCAGACCCTGCGCACCGCGGTACGTCCCGGCAAGCCTCACTTGACGCCGCTGCTGATCTTCAACGGTATCGGCGCCAACCTGGAGCTGGTATTTCCGTTCATCGAGGCCCTGGACCCGGACCTTGAGGTGATCGCTTTCGACGTGCCCGGCGTTGGCGGCTCGTCGACGCCCAGCCGGCCCTATCGTTTTCCCGGGCTGGCAAAGCTTGCCGCGCGGATGCTCGATTATCTCGACTACGGGCAGGTCAGCGTGGTCGGCGTGTCCTGGGGCGGCGCCCTGGCCCAGCAGTTTGCCCACGACTACCCGGAACGCTGCAAGAAGTTGATATTGGCCGCTACCGCCGCCGGTGCGGTAATGGTGCCGGGCAAACCCAAAGTGCTGTGGATGATGGCGAGCCCTCGTCGCTATGTTCAGCCATCGCATGTACTGCGCATCGCTCCACTGATCTACGGCGGCTCGTTCCGTCGCGACCCGAACCTGGCGACCAGCCATGCGGCCCGGGTCCGCTCGGCCGGCAAGCTCGGTTATTACTGGCAACTGTTCGCCGGCCTGGGCTGGACCAGCATTCACTGGCTGCACAAGATCCATCAGCCGACCCTGATCCTGGCCGGCGACGACGATCCGCTGATCCCACTGATCAACATGCGCCTGCTGGCCTGGCGTATCCCCAATTCCCAGTTGCACATCATCGATGACGGGCATCTGTTTCTGATTACCCGGGCCGAGGCCGTGGCGCCCATCATCATGAAATTCCTGCAGGAAGAACGTCAGCGGGCGGTCATGCACCCGCATCCCTCCGCGCGAGGTAGCGGTTAACGCCGCTTGTCGCGCCCGGCAGGAAGCCGGAACGCGCAACTTCCGAAACAGCGACTATGTTGTCTGGTTCGGTGTGTTTGTTTTTAGGGTTTAAAGGAGTTGACTCATGCGCGACAAGCCAGCGAAAGGTTCAATGCCCACCCCTGCCCACTTCATGAACGCACAAAGTGCGGTCACTGGCCTGCGAGGCAGGGATCTGCTGTCCACCTTGCGCAGCGTAGCCGCTCATGGCCTGCGTAACCCGGTGCACAGCGCCCGTCATGCATTGAAACTGGGCGGCCAGTTGGGGCGTGTGTTGCTGGGCGAGACCCTGCACCCCACCAGCCCCAACGATAAGCGCTTCGCCGATCCCACCTGGCAATTGAATCCGTTTTATCGTCGCAGCCTCCAGGCCTACCTGAGCTGGCAGAAACAGGTGAAGTGCTGGATCGATGAATGCGACATGAGTCCCGATGATCGTGCTCGCGCTCACTTCGCCTTCGCCCTGCTCAATGACGCCGTGTCGCCCTCCAATACCCTGCTCAATCCGCTGGCCATCAAGGAACTCTTCAATACGGGCGGCAACAGTCTGGTTCGCGGCATCAGCCATCTGGTGGATGACCTGTTGCACAATGATGGCCTGCCACGACAGGTCACGCCCCAGGCGTTCGAGGTTGGCAGAAACCTGGCGACCTCGCCTGGCGCGGTGGTGTTTCGCAACGAGTTTCTGGAGTTGATCCAGTACAAGTCCATGAGCGAAAAGCAATACGCCAAGCCGTTGCTGATCGTGCCACCGCAAATCAACAAGTTCTATGTCTTCGACCTGAGCCCTTCCAATAGCCTGGTCCAATACGCCCTGAAAAACGATTTGCAGGTGTTCATCATCAGCTGGCGCAACCCCGATGTGCGCCACCGCGAATGGGGCCTGTCCAGCTACGTCGAGGCAACGGAAGAAGCCATGAACGCCTGCCGGGCGATCACCGGCTCACGCGATGTCAACCTGATGGGAGCTTGTGCCGGTGGGCTGATCATTGCGGCCCTGCAAGGCGTTCTCCAGGCCAAGCGCCAACTGCGTCGGGTCGCCAGCGCCACCTACCTGGTGAGCCTGCTGGACAGTGAGATCGACAGTCCGGCCACGCTGTTCATCGACGAACAGACCCTCGAAGCCGCCAAGCGCCGCTCCTACCAGAAAGGCATTCTCGATGGCCGCGAGATGGCCAGGGTTTTCGCCTGGATGCGGCCCAACGACCTGATCTGGAACTACTTCATCAACAATTACCTGCTGGGCAAGGAGCCACCGGCTTTCGACATCCTCTACTGGAATAACGACTCCACGCGGCTGCCGGCGGCCTATCACGGTGACCTGCTGGATTTCTTCAAGCACAACCCACTGACCCACCCCGGCGGGCTGGAAGTGTGCGGCACGCCGATCGACCTGCAAAAGGTGACTGTGGACAGCTTCAGCGTGGCCGGTATCAACGACCACATCACGCCGTGGGACGCGGTGTATCGCTCGACGCTTCTGCTGGGGGGTGACCGACGCTTCGTGCTGTCCAACAGCGGCCATATCCAGAGCATCATCAACCCGCCGGGCAACCCCAAGGCCACCTACATCGAAAACCCGAAACTGAGCAGCGATCCACGGGCCTGGTACTACGACGCAAAACACGTCGAGGGCAGTTGGTGGCCGCAATGGCTGGGCTGGATTCAGGAGCGCTCCGGTGCTCGGAACGAAACCCTGACGAGCCTGGGCAGCGCGAACTATCCACCCATGGAAGCGGCGCCCGGCACCTATGTGCGTGTGCGCTGACCTCTCGCCGTGGGCGAGGCAACGACCGTGGCACGTCTCTATCATTAAGAAGATCGGATGAAAACCCGCGACCGTATTCTTGAGTGTGCCCTGCAGTTGTTCAATGACAAGGGCGAACCAAACGTTTCCACCCTGGAAATCGCCAATGAAATGGGCATCAGCCCGGGTAACCTCTACTACCACTTTCATGGCAAGGAGCCGCTGGTTCTCGCGTTGTTCGAGCGATTCCAGAGCGAGCTGTCGCCACTGCTGGACCCACCCGCCGATGCGCATCTGGCGCCGGAGGATTACTGGCTGTTCCTGCACCTGATCGTCGAGCGCCTGGCCCAGTACCGGTTCCTGTTTCAGGACTTATCGAACCTGGCCGGACGCCTGCCGAAACTGGCCAAGGGCATCCGCCAGTTGCTCAACGCCCTGAAGCGGACCCTGGCCTCGCTGCTGGCGCAGCTCAAGGCTCGTGAGCTGCTGGTCAGCGATACCCAGGCCCTGGGGCAACTGGTGGAGCAGATCACCCTGACGTTGCTGTTCTCGCTGGACTATCAACGGGTTCTGGACCGCGAGGCCGACGTCCGGCTGGTGGTCTACCAGATCATGATGCTGGTGGCCCCACATCTGCCCCCCGCGGCCAAGGTGGCGACCGAGCGGCTGGCGTTGCGCTACCTCGAAGACCATGGGTAATCCCTGTGGGAGCGAGCCTGCTCGCTCCCACCAGAAACTCGCGCCACTTACAAAAAAACGCCCGACCTTCACAGGCCGGGCGTTCTCTTGTGTGCCCTGAAAAATCAGGACTGACTGGTTGGCGTCGATGGAGCCGGCGCTGGAGTCGGGGTGGCAACCGGGGTCGGAGCCGACGCGGAGTTTGCCGTACTCGCTACGCTCGCTGTGCTCGTCGGAGTCGCCGGTTTGGCGGCTGCCGCCGGTGCCTTTGGCGCGGCAGCTTTCTTCACGGCAGGTTTTTTCGCGGCGGCAGGTTTGGCGGCTGCCTTGACTGCTGGCTTGGCCGCGGGTTTTGCTGCCGGTTTGGCCGCTGCAGGTTTCGCCGCAGCGGTTTTCGCCGCTGGTTTCGCGGCTGCCTTGGTGGCAGGTTTCGCAGCGGCCTTGGCTGCTGCCGGCTTGGCCGCAGCTTTGGCGGCAGGCTTGGCCGCGGCGGTTTTTGCCGCAGGTTTGGCCGCTGCCTTCACCGCAGGTTTGGCAGCGGTTTTTGCCGCGGCTTTAACCAGTGGCTTGGCTGCCGTCTTGGTGGCCGGTTTGGCCGCTGCCGTCTTGGCCGCTACCGGTGTGACCTTGGCCCCGGTGAGTTTTTCGATCTGCTTGGTCAAGGCATCGACCTTGCTGTGCAGCGCCTTGACTTCACTGCTGCTGGGCACGCCCAGGCGAGAGATGGCGCTGTTGAGGCGCTTGTCGAAAGCCCCTTCCAGTTCGCCCCACTTGCCCAGCGCACTTTCCTTCACGCCGCTCATTCGCGACTTGGCAGACCCGGCAGTGTCCTTGGCAGCATCGACTTGCTTGGCCACCGCCGTCTTGGTGAGTTTTTCGGCCTTCTCGCCGTCCTTAACCAGGGACTCGAAGAGTTTGCTGCCGTCAGTGTCGATCTTCGAGTACACGCCTAAACCAGCAAGCCAGATTTTGCGGGAGTACTTTTCAATCTTCCCGGCCCACGAGCTGCTTTCTTTTTCGGTGATTTTTTTGCCAGCCATCCCGTTCTCCTTAATGTTTACGCGCCACACGTTCGAGCAATGCCGTCAGCTCATCGAGCTTGGCAGAGAGTGCCTCAACGTCATGTTTAGACGGAATGCCGATACGATTCAAGGCACTTGCAACACGGGCGTCGAATACCTTCTCGACTTTATCGAGTTGTGATTCGACCCTGGACTTGAAAGTGCTGACCTCGGCCTTGGCTTCGATCAGTTCGCTATTGGCCGCTTCAAGTTTGCCGGCAATATTCTTTTTACCTTTGGTTTCAACGACTTCACCCGCTTTTACCAGCTCCTGGAAGTACTCGCTACCTTCCTGGCCCACCTTGATATAGGCGCCCAGGCCAGCCAGCCAGATCTTGCGCGCATAGGTTTTCACGTCGTTCAGCGTGGAAGATTCAACTTCGGTTTTTTTCTTCAGAATAACTTTGGCCATGGTGCACCTCACGGGAAGACAGATGGGAGGAACTGCCCGCACACGGACGGGCTCAGGCACAAAGTAGTGAGAATTTTTAGAAACAACACCCTAACAACTGATGCAGTTCCCGGGTGCAATGATATCCGGTGGGAGCGGGCTTGCTCGCGAATTCGGTGGGTCATTCAATGTCGATGTCGACTGATCCGGCGCCTTCGCGAGCAAGCCCGCTCCCACAAGGTCCAGTGGAAAACTCAAGACAGCGACAAGCCCTTCGATCGATCAGGCCAGCGCCTTGTCCAGCGCCTTTTCGATTTCCGTCTTGATCATGCCGCTCATGGCCGACATCAGCAGGCCCAGCTTCACATCGACGCGAATCAAGTCCTCGCCGACCTCCACCTGGCCTTCGACTCCGGAGCCCTTGAACTCAAGCGTGTCGCCAGACCACTGCGGCTTCAGGCCGTAGCTGTCGGATAATTTCTGCGCCAACTGGTCGGCCTTCGCGCGGGCCGCTTCCTTGCCCAGGTCGTGGGCACGCTCAACACTGATTCTGGCCATCTGCTGACTCCTGATATATCCGCAATTACCGGGACTGCGTCAAAACGTCCCGGCGGTGGTCCATCTTACCTTCAGCCTTGCCAAGACAAAGCCCTTCACCGGGGATTAGAATGTCCCGCATTCTTTTTTGGTGACAGCGATATGACTGATCAGCGCAAAGGCAGCGATGCCGAACCCACCACTCACTTCGGCTTCAAGAACGTGCCGGAAAGCCAGAAGGCGGAAAAAGTCGCTGAGGTTTTCCACTCGGTAGCCGCCAAATATGACTTGATGAACGACCTGCTCTCGGGCGGCATGCATCGTCTGTGGAAGCGTTTCGCGATCGAGTTGTCGGGCGTGCGCAGCGGTAACCGCGTGCTGGACATCGCCGGCGGCACGGGCGACCTGACGAAAAAATTCTCCCACATCGTCGGGCCGACCGGCCAGGTGGTACTCGCCGACATCAACGAGTCCATGCTCAAGGTCGGCCGTGACCGCCTGCTGGACCTGGGTGTGGCCGGCAATGTCGAGTTCGTCCAGGCCGACGCCGAGAAGCTGCCGTTCCCCGACAACCATTTCGACTGCGTGACCATCGCCTTCGGCCTGCGCAACGTCACCCACAAGGAAGATGCACTGCGCTCGATGCTGCGCGTGCTCAAGCCCGGTGGCCGCCTGCTGGTATTGGAGTTCTCCAAGCCGACCAATGCACTGATGTCCAAGGCCTACGATGCCTATTCGTTCGCCTTCATGCCGTTGATGGGCAAACTGATCACCAACGATGCGGACAGCTATCGCTACCTGGCCGAATCGATCCGCATGCACCCGGACCAGGAAACCCTGAAGTCGATGATGGTCGAGGCCGGTTTCGACCGGGTGACTTACCACAACATGACCTCGGGCATCGTGGCCCTGCACCGCGGTATCAAACCCTGATGCTGCTCACCGGCCTGCTCGCCAGCGTCGAACTCGGCATCAACCGGGTATTGCGCCTGGACAGCACGGCGCTGGCGCGCCTGACGCACCTCAGCGGCAAAGTGATTGCCGTAGACTGCCGCAGCCCGGCCCTGCGACTGTTCATCCTGCCCAGTGACGAGGGCCTGATGCTCGCCGCCCACTGGGAAGCCGAAGCGGACTGCACGCTGCGCGCCCCGGCGTCGAGCCTGCTGAACCTGGCCTTGAGCAAGGACAAGACAGCGGTGCTGCACAGTCCCGATGTGGAACTGTACGGCGACAGCGGCGTGCTGCTGGAGCTGGCGGCGATTCTCCAGGACCTGGAACTGGACTGGGAATATGAACTCTCCCGCTGGCTCGGCCCAGTGGCCACCCAGTTGCTCAGTGGTCATCTGCGCAGCCGTACGCGCTGGTATCGGCAGGGGTTTGCCAGCCTGGGACAGAATTTGAGTGAATACTTGGCCGAAGAATCGCGTACGCTCGTGGGCAAACGCGAAGCCGAAGCCCGCTTTAGTGAACTGGACCGGATCAAACTCGATCTGGAACGACTCGAGGCGCGCTTCGAGCGCCTTTCCCGATCCCTTGAAACCAAGCGATAACGCATGAAGCTGCTTGCCGTCCGCCGTCTGTTGCGCATCCAGCGCGTCGTGATCCGCTACCGCCTCGATGACCTGCTGTTCGCCCTGCCACTGCCCTGGTTTCTGCTGGCACTGCGTTTCGTGCTGCCGTGGCGCTGGTTCCCTCGTCGGACGCTGGACCTGAGCCGCGGCGCACGCCTGCGCCTGGCCTTGCAGGACCTGGGGCCTATCTTCATCAAGTTCGGCCAGATCCTTTCCACCCGGCGCGACCTGTTGCCCGAAGACATCGCCGACGAGCTGATGCTGTTGCAGGACCGCGTACCGCCGTTCGATTCCAAACTATCGGTGGCGCTGATCGAGGAGCAACTGGGCAAGAAGATCAGCGAAGTCTTCAGCCGCTTCGACGTCGAGCCGCTGGCCTCGGCGTCGGTGGCCCAGGTCCATGCCGCACAGCTCAAGAGCGGCGAAGAGGTCGTGGTCAAGGTCATCCGGCCAGGCCTCAAGCCGGTGATCGCCCAGGACCTGGCATGGCTGTTCATCCTCGCCCGCGCCGCCGAGCGCCTATCGGCCGATGCACGCCTGCTGCATCCGGTGGACGTGGTCACGGACTACGAGAAAACCATCTACGACGAACTCGACCTGTTGCGCGAGGCGGCCAACGCCAGCCAGTTGCGCCGCAACTTCGAAGGCTCGCCGATGCTCTACGTGCCGCAGGTCTACTGGGACTGGTGCCGGCCGAAAGTGCTGGTGATGGAGCGCATCTACGGCATCCAGGTCACCGACCTGGCCACCCTGGCCGACCAGCGTACCGACATGAAGCTGCTGGCCGAGCGCGGCGTGGAGATTTTCTTCACCCAGGTGTTTCGCGACAGCTTCTTCCATGCCGACATGCACCCGGGCAACATCTTTGTCAGCACCGTGCAGCCCTGGAGCCCGCAGTACATTGCTATCGACTGCGGCATCGTCGGCAGCCTGACTCCCGAAGACCAGGACTACCTGGCCCGCAACCTGTTCGCGTTCTTCAAGCGTGACTACCGCCGTGTCGCGCAGTTGCACATCGACTCCGGCTGGGTGCCGGCCGAGACCAAGCTCAACGAATTCGAAGCGGCAATCCGCACCGTGTGCGAGCCGATCTTCGAAAAACCGTTAAAAGATATTTCCTTCGGCCAGGTGCTGATGCGCCTGTTCCAGACCGCGCGTCGCTTCAACATGGAGGTTCAGCCGCAGCTGGTACTGTTGCAGAAAACCCTTCTGAATATCGAAGGGCTCGGCCGCCAGTTGTACCCGGACCTGGACCTGTGGAACACCGCCCAGCCTTTCCTGGAACGCTGGATGCGCGAGCGCGTCAGCCCCAAAGCCTTGCTGGGCAACGTACAGAGCCAGTTCGAGCAGATCCCGCACCTGGCGAACATGACCCGCGACCTGCTCGAACGCATGTCCCAGCCCCACGCCCAGGACCCGTCACCGCCGTGGAAACGGCGCAAGGACGACTGGTTCCTGCGCCTGCTCGGCGCCGCTCACCTGGGCGGCGGCGCGGCAGTCGCCGCCGGTGGGCCATTGAACGAATTGGGGCATTGGCCCGCGATTATCATGGTGGCGGTCGGTTTGTATCTGGTCGTTCGCCGATAGCAGGAATCAGCTACAAGCTTTAAGCTGCAAGCCACAAGCTCCATACCTACATAAATCTGCTTTTTACTTGCAGCTTGAAGCTCAAAGCTTGCCGCTGCCGTCAGGACCAACGATGAAAAACTGGCAGGACGAGATCAAATGGGACGCTGACGGCCTGGTGCCGGCCATCGCCCAGGATCACAAGACCGGGCGCGTGCTGATGATGGCCTGGATGAACCGCGAAGCATTGGCACTGACCGCTGCCGAGAACCGCGCCATCTATTGGTCACGTTCCCGTGGCAAGCTGTGGCGCAAGGGTGAAGAATCCGGCCATGTGCAGCACCTGCATGAAATGCGCCTGGACTGCGACGGCGACGTCATCATCCTGATGGTCGAACAGGTCGGCGAAATCGCCTGCCACACCGGCCGTCAAAGCTGCTTCTATCGCGTCTTCGAGAACGGCGACTGGAAAACCGTCGACCCGGTGCTCAAGGACCCGCACGCCATTTATTCAGGACATACCCATGAGTGACACCCTGACCCGCCTGGCCCAGGTGCTGGAAGAGCGCAAAGGCGCCGCCGCCGAGAGCTCCTATGTCGCCAGCCTGTACCACAAGGGCCTGAATAAGATTCTGGAAAAAGTCGGCGAGGAATCGGTCGAAACCATCATCGCCGCCAAGGACGCCGCCGTCAGCGGCGACTGCAGCGATGTGATCTACGAGACCGCCGACCTGTGGTTCCACAGCCTGGTCATGCTGGCCCAACTGGGGCAGCATCCGCAGGCCGTACTGGATGAACTGGACCGTCGCTTCGGTCTGTCCGGGCATGTCGAGAAAGCCTCGCGCCCGTCCGCCTGATCAACCTTTGAGAGGAATAGCCACATGGGTATTTTTGACTGGAAACACTGGCTCGTCATCCTGGTCGTCGTGGTGCTGGTATTCGGTACCAAGAAACTGAAGAACCTCGGCACCGATGTCGGTGAGTCGATCAAGGGCTTTCGCAAGGCCATGAACGATGACGAGAAACCGGCCGACCCGACAGCCGCTCCCGCTCAACCTGTCCAGCCGACCCAACCGGTCCACCCTCAGGCCGCCCAGCCGGTCAGTGCACCGCACACCATCGACGTGCAGGCGCAGAAAGTCGAAGAGCCGGCCCGCAAAGACTCGTGAGCACTGACTAATGTTTGGGATCAGCTTCACTGAACTGCTGCTCGTCGGCCTCGTCGCCCTGCTGGTATTGGGCCCCGAGCGCCTGCCGGGTGCTGCGCGCACCGCAGGGCTCTGGATCGGGCGCCTGAAGCGCAGCTTCAACGCGATCAAACAGGAAGTTGAACGTGAAATCGGTGCCGACGACATCCGTCGGCAACTTCATAACGAACATATTCTGTCCCTGGAGCAGGAAGCGCGGAAAATCTTCACGCCGACCCAGCAGGAGCCGACACCGGTCCAGCCTGTGGCCGAGCCGGACGCTGCGCAGGTGCCGGTCGAAAATGTCGCGCCACCCGTGACGGAACCTGCAAAACCGGTGGTGCCCGCCCCAACGGCGCCGGCACCCGCCGCTCCCAACGATCCTACTTTGCCGCCGCGAGCCCCATGAGCGATATCCCAGAGAACGACCAGCCGATGCCGCTGGTATCGCACCTCACCGAGTTGCGCACCCGCCTGCTGCGCTGCGTCGCGGCGGTTTTCATCATTTTCGCCGGGCTGTTCGCCTTCACCCAGCAGATCTACACCTTCGTCTCCACGCCATTGCGCCAGTACCTGCCGGCCGGCGCGACGATGATCGCCACCGACGTGTCGTCGCCGTTCCTGACGCCGCTGAAACTGACAATGATGGTCTCGCTGTTCCTGGCGATTCCCGTGATCCTGCACCAGATCTGGGGGTTCATTGCACCGGGCCTGTACAAGCATGAAAAACGCATCGCCGTACCGCTGCTGGTGTCGAGCATCCTGTTGTTCTACACCGGGATGGCCTTCGCCTACTTCCTGGTGTTTCCACTGATCTTCAAATTCTTCGCCGCCGCCACTCCGGCCGGTGTCGAGATGATGACCGACATCACCAGCTACCTTGATTTCGTCATGACGCTGTTCTTCGCCTTCGGCGTGGCATTCGAAATTCCCGTGGCAGTGGTGCTGCTGGTCTGGATCGGCGTGGTCGACGTTGCCTACCTGAAGAAGATCCGTCCGTACGTGATCATCGGCTGCTTCGTGGTCGGGATGATCCTGACCCCGCCGGACATCTTCTCCCAGACGCTGCTGGCCGTGCCGATGTGGCTGCTGTTCGAGATCGGCGTACTGTTCGGTGGTCTGGTGCGCAAGCGCAGCGAGCAGCCGGAAGACGAGCCGGTCGACCACCACGACGACCAGCCACCAGCGAAACAAGCGTGAACCTGCTGCTGCTCGAAGAGGCCGACTTCATCGCGCCAGACCGGGTCGTCCTGCGCGACCGTCGATTGACCCACATGCAGGAAGTCCATGGCAGTGCCGTCGGCGATAGCCTGCGGGTCGGGCGCGTTGGAGGGTTGATGGGTTCCGCCCTGGTGCTGCGCCTGGAAGCCCGCGAGGCTGAGCTGCAGGTCACTCTGGACCAGCCGCCACCGGCCAAGCTGCCGCTCACCCTGGTACTGGCGCTGCCGCGCCCGAAGATGCTCCGACGGGTTTTCCAGACCGTCGCCACCATGGGCGTGCCACGGGTGATTCTGGTCAACAGCTATCGGGTGGAAAAAAGCTTCTGGCAGACCCCATTCCTGGAGCCGGAGGCCATTCGCGAACAGCTGATCCTGGGCCTGGAGCAGGCCAGGGACAGCATGCTGCCTGAAGTCATCATCGAGAAACGCTTCAAGCCCTTTGTGGAGGACCGGCTGCCGGCCTTGGCAGATGGCACCCTCGGCCTGGTGGGTCACCCAGGCAATCATCCGCCCTGCCCTCGGGCGTTGACAGAGCCGGTCACCCTGGCGATTGGTCCCGAAGGCGGTTGGATACCCTACGAGATCGACCTGCTGGGCAAGGCCGGGCTGCAACCGGTGCAACTGGGTGATCGCATCCTGCGGGTCGAAACCGCGGTGACGGCATTGCTCGCACGACTGTTTTGACGCCTTTGCCACAAGAATCTCAGCCAAATCCTACAGATTCCGCTTCCGCCGCCGATAACGCTTCCCATAAAACCAAAACCAATTGGTCCCTCAAGGGAGTATCAGCATGTTCCGGTGGCTTGCCCAGAGTCTGGGAAACGTAGGCGTCAATCGCAAACTCGGCTTCGGCTTCGGCCTGGTGCTGTTCCTCACCTTGATGATCGCGTTCACCGGTTGGTCCGGCCTGGGCAATGTCATCAGCCGGGGCGACAAGCTGGGATTCATTGCCAGCCTGAACGACTTGAGCAAGGACCTGAGCCAGGCCAGCCTCGAGTACAACACCACGCGGGGCGAGAAAGGGCCGCAAGCGGTCAACGACCTGTTGGGCAAGCTTGAAGCCGGGCTCAAGACAGCTCGCCAACTGATCGAACAACCGGCCGATGTGGCCATGATCGATAAACAACTGGCCGCGGTGGCTGAGTATAAAAGCGCCTTCGCTCAAATGACCCGCGCCACCGTCAACCGCGAAGATGCCCGCAGTAAACTCGGCGCCAGTGCCGACAACGCCGTGGCCCGCGTCGCCGAGGTGGAAAAATCACTGCTAGAAAGCGGCGACATCGCTGCATTCAACAGCGTGGTAACCCTGAGCAAAGCGGTCCAGCAAGCGCGCTACCAGGTTCGCGGCTACACCTACAGTGGCAAAAGCGAAGCCCAGCAACCGGCCCTCGACGCCATCGATACCGTCCTTAAACTGCTTGCACGCCTGCCGGACCAATTACCCGGGGAGCATGCCGCCAACCTGCAACAGGCCAGCGATTCGTTCAATCTGTACCGTGCGGCAGTGGCTCAGTTTCGCGACTCGCAGATCGAAAACGGCGCCGCACTGCAGCGCATGAACGAGCAAGGTCAGGTGTTGATCGACTCCAGCCAGAAGCTGACCGTGTCCCAGACAGCGGTGCGTGACCACGATGTCGCCCAGGCCAAGACCGTCCTGATCGCAGCCACTGCGCTGGCCTTGTTGTTTGGCGTCATTGCCGCCCTGCTCATCACCCGCCAGATCGTCGGCCCACTCGGCCAGACCCTGCAGGTGGCCGAACGCGTCGCTGCAGGTGACCTGACCCATAACCTGACCTCCGAACGCCACGACGAACTGGGCCAGCTGCAACGCGCCATGCAAAGCATGACCGTAGGCCTGCGGCAGTTGATCGGCGGGATCGGCGAAGGCGTCACCCAAATTGCCAATGCCGCCGAACAACTGTCGACCGTGACCGAACAGACCAGCTCGGGCGTTAACAGCCAGAAGGAGGAGACCGATCAGGTCGCCACCGCCATGCATGAGATGACCGCCACGGTCCAGGAAGTGGCGCGTAACGCCGAAGAGGCTTCCGAGGCGGCCGTCGCCGCCGACCAGCAGGCCCGCGAGGGCGAAAAAGTGGTCGGCGAAGCCATCGCCCAGATCGAGCGCCTGGCCGAGGAAGTCGGCAACTCCACCACGGCCATGAGCGACCTGAAGCGCGAAAGCGACAAGATCGGCAGCGTCCTGGACGTGATCAAGTCCGTTGCCCAGCAAACCAACCTGCTGGCCCTCAACGCCGCCATCGAAGCCGCCCGTGCCGGTGAAGCCGGTCGGGGGTTCGCCGTGGTGGCCGATGAAGTCCGCAGCCTGGCGCAGCGCACCCAGAAATCCACCGAGGAAATCGAAGAGCTGATCGTCGGCCTGCAAAATGGCACCGAACAGGTCGCGACCATCATGGACAACAGCCGCAGCCTGACGGACAGCAGCGTCGAGCTGACCCGTCGTGCCGGAGGCTCGCTGGAAAACATCACCCGCACGGTCTCGGCGATTCAATCGATGAACCAGCAGATCGCCGCCGCAGCCGAACAGCAGAGCGCCACGGCCGATGAAATCAACCGTAGCGTGTTGAACGTACGCGACGTGTCCGAACAAACCGCCGCCTCCAGCGAGCAAACTGCGAACTCCAGTGCCGAACTGGCGCGACTCGGCACGCACTTGCAGATGCTGGTGGGACGCTTCAAGGTTTAAGTGCCGACAGGCAACCCGCACACCCCATGGCGAGGGCATTGTCCTCGCCTGGCCCCGCAACCGCATAAGGGCTATGCCCCCTCCAAAAACGATCCCTCAGCTATTTTCTACAGATCCGCATAGCATGGTCGATACTCTCCTCATAGGGCCTGCAAAATAGGTTCGAAGGAGTATCAGCATGTTCAGTTGGTTAACCGAAAAGCTGGGAAACGTAAGTGTCAATCGCAAGCTGGGCTTTGGTTTTGGTCTGGTGTTGCTCATGACTCTCCTGAGCACCTTCGCCGGCTGGCACAGCCTGGGCAGCGTGATCAGTCGCTCGGACAAGCAGGCCTCCATCGCCAGTCTCAATGAATTGGCCAAGGATTTGCGAGTCGCCAGTCTCGAGTATGAGATGCGGCGTGGCGAGCAGGGCCCGACAGCCGTCAGCGAGCTGGTGGGCAAGCTTCAGGAAAGTATACAGACCGCTCTCCAACGCTTTGTGCGGCCAGCCGACCAGGACCTGCTGCATCAACAACTGGCTATCCTCGACGATTACAAACGCACCTTTGGCGACCTGACCCAGGCGACACAGAACCGCGAATCCGCCAGATCAAAGCTCGGCGCCAATGCCGACAACGCCGTGGCCAGGGTTTCCGAAGTCGAAAATGCCATGCGCCAAGGTGACAGCGTCCCTCAGTTGAATGACATCGTCGATCTGAGCAAGCTGATCCAACAAGCGCGTTATCAGGTCCGCGGCTACACCTACAGCGGCAAGGCCGACGCCGAGCAACCGGCACTGGACGCTATCGAAAACGTCCTGAAGAACCTTGAAAGCCTGCCGGCCAGACTGCCGGAGCAGCACACCGCCAATCTGCTTCAAGCCAGCGAATCGATGAAAGCCTATCGGGCCGCCGTCAGCCAGTTCCGAGACTCGCAGGTCGCCACCGCCTCGGCCCTCAAGAAAATGGTGGAACAAGACACTCGCCTGCATGACCTGAACAATCAATTGACCGTATCGCAAGTCGCGAAACGCAACCAAGAGACGACTCAAGCGAAAGAAACGCTGATCACCGTCGCCGCGCTGGCATTTGCGTTTGGTCTGCTGGCGGCATGGATCATTACCCGTCAGATCGTTGTGCCACTGCGACAGACCCTGGTTGCGGTGGAACGTGTCGCTTCGGGCGACCTGAGCCAGAATCTGGAGGTCACTCGCCGCGACGACATGGGCCAGCTTCAACGAACCTTGCAGCGGATGGTCGTCAGCCTGCGGGAACTGATCGGTGGCATCCGCGATGGCGTCGCTCAAATCGCCAGCGCCGCCGAAGAGCTTTCGGCCGTGACCGAACAGACTAGTGCCGGGGTCAACAACCAGAAAGTGGAGACCGATCAGGTCGCCACCGCCATGAATGAAATGACCGCCACGGTGCAGGAAGTGGCGCGCAATGCCGAGGAGGCCTCCGAAGCCGCCATTGCCGCCGATCAACAGGCACACGAAGGCGACCGGGTGGTGGGTGAAGCCATCGCCCAGATCGAGCGATTGGCCAGGGAAGTAGGCAACTCCACTGAAGCCATGAGTCATCTCAAACGCGAGAGCGACAAGATCGGCAGCGTGCTGGATGTGATCAAATCCGTCGCCCAGCAGACCAACCTGCTGGCCCTCAACGCCGCCATCGAGGCCGCCCGCGCCGGTGAAGCCGGACGTGGCTTCGCGGTCGTGGCTGACGAAGTCCGCAGCCTGGCTCAGCGCACCCAGAAGTCCACCGAAGAGATCGAGGAGCTGATCGTTGGTCTGCAAAGTGGAACTGAACAGGTCGCCACCATCATGGACAACAGCCGTGGCCTGACCGACAGCAGCGTCGAACTGACCCGCCTCGCCGGTGGCTCGCTGGAAAACATCACTCGCACGGTCTCGGCGATCCAATCGATGAACCAACAGATCGCCGCCGCGGCCGAACAACAAAGCGCGGTGGCCGAAGAGATCAACCGCAGCGTGCAGAACGTACGCGACGTCTCCGAACAAACCTCCGCCGCCAGCGAAGAAACCGCCGCCTCCAGCGCCGAACTGGCGCGCCTGGGCGTGCATTTGCAGAGCTTGGTGGGGCGGTTCAAGGTTTAAGCCTAATCGCACGTTTGATCCCGCTGGTGGTGCTCTCTGGATGGTGTGTATATCCGTTACCGCAGCAATGGATACGCGCAAAATATCCAGAACTACAAACCGTCAACGCAATGCTCCACAGCCTTGCGCCACGACTTGGAAAAACGCCAGAAATCACCGATATGTGCAAACAGCAAGAAGCGAGGGCGCAAGCTCCCTCGCCACAAGGGTAGTAAATAACCTCGGGAATCACGTCCAACAAAAAGCCCCGCGTCTTTGCAGAAGCGGGGCTTTTTGTGGATCAGGCCACTTGAGGTTGTACACTCACGGGCTGAAGCGGTAGCAACGGTGCATGGGGATCGGCGTTGACCGACTCACGCCACGCCGCCAGCCACTCGGGATGGCTCTCGCTCCAGACCTGCTCATGCAGGCGAGACAAGGCCACCGGGTCGCTCAGCAGCGCCAGGCGCTCGGCGTTGTTGAGACCCGCCGGGCCG
Source organism: Pseudomonas sp. AF32 (assembly GCF_022342325.2). NCBI lineage: Bacteria > Pseudomonadati > Pseudomonadota > Gammaproteobacteria > Pseudomonadales > Pseudomonadaceae > Pseudomonas > Pseudomonas sp. AF32. Next base: position 80,245 of record NZ_RQJK02000014.1, read on the forward strand.
ACCTTCAGGGCGTGGCGGACACGCTCGACCCGCAGCCATTCGATCGGTTCGGCCTTGCCGTGTCGCGAAGTCGCCAGCGCATACGCCAGGGCGTTTTGCTGTGGGTCGACGACCGCCCGAATGAAGCCGTCGTTCAACGCATGCCAGCGATTCTCGTGAGCATACTGGTCCGTCGACAACAGTTCCTGCGGTGGTGCGTACTCCTCCGGGATCAGGAACAGGCTTTCGTCACGGGATTTCAGGCCCAGGCCCACGCGACTGGAGATCACCGAGACCGGGATCGACAGCATCAGCGAGCCGACGATCGGCACCAGCCACCACAGGAAGCTCGGGTTCAGCCAGATCACCAGCAGTGCCCAGAGAAAGCCCAGCAGCGTCTGCGGGCCATGGCGCTTGACCGCTTCGCTCCAGGGCGTCGAGTCGTCGTCACGTTTCGGCGAGTTCCAGGTGGCGGCCCAGCCCAGGAACGCGGCCAGTACGAAACGGGTGTGGAAAATCATCCGCACCGGCGCCAGCAGCATGGAGAACAGCATCTCCAGCAGCATCGACAGCGTCACCTTGAACTTGCCACCGAACTCCTTCGCGCCCTTGGCCCAGATCAGCACGACACTGAGCAGTTTGGGCAGGAACAGCAGCACGATGGTGGTCGAGAACAGCGCGATGGCCTTCTCCGGATGCCATTGCGGCCACAGCGGGTACAACTGGCGCGGTTCGAGGAAATACTGCGGTTCCATCAAGGTGTTCACCGCCAGCAGCGCGGTGGACAGCACCAGGAAGAAGAACCACAAGGGTGCCGACAGGTAGGACATCACCCCGGTCAGGAACACCGCACGGTGTACCGGGTGCATGCCCTTGACCAGGAACAACCGGAAGTTCATCAGGTTACCGTGGCACCAGCGACGGTCACGCTTGAGCTCATCCAGCAGGTTCGGCGGCAATTCCTCGTAGCTGCCCGGCAGGTCATAGGCAATCCACACGCCCCAGCCGGCACGGCGCATCAGCGCGGCTTCGACGAAGTCGTGGGACAGGATCGCACCGGCGAAGGCACCTTTGCCGGGCAGCGGGGCCAGGGCGCAGTGTTCGATGAAGGGCTTCATGCGGATGATCGCGTTGTGACCCCAGTAATGGGATTCGCCCAACTGCCAGAAGTGCAGGCCAGCGGTGAACAACGGACCGTAGACCCGCGTGGCGAACTGCTGCATGCGCGCATACAGCGTGTCCATGCCCGAAGCCTTTGGCGCGGTCTGGATGATGCCGGCGTCCGGTGTGGCTTCCATCAGGCGCACCAGGCTGGTCAGGCATTCGCCGCTCATGACGCTGTCGGCATCGAGCACGACCATGTACTTGTAATCGCTGCCCCAACGACGGCAGAAGTCGTCGAGGTTACCGCTCTTGCGCTTCACGCGACGACGGCGACGGCGGTAGAAGATCTTGCCGAAGCCGCCGGCCTCGCGGCAGACGTCCAGCCAGGCTTGCTGCTCGGCCACGCAGATGTCGGTTTCGTTACTGTCGCTGAGCACGAAGAAGTCGAAACGATCCAGGTCGCCAGTGGCGGCTACCGACTCGAAGGTGGCCCGCAAACCGGCAAACACCCGAGGCACATCCTCGTTGCAGATCGGCATGACCAGCGCGGTACGGGCGTCCTTGGGGATCGGCTCGTTGCCGGCACTGGCACCGGAGATACGGTACTTGTCGCGTCCGGTGAGCAGTTCCAGGAACCCCATCAGGGCGGTCCAGAAACCGGCCGATACCCAGCAGAACAGGATACCGAACAGGATCAGGATGCTGGTCTGCAGCGCATACGGCAGCACTTGCGTGGCGGTTTGCGACAACGGCTGGTGCAGGACTTCGTCCAGGTCCACGAGCGACCAGCCCTGATACGGCATGATGCCCTTCATGTACCAACCGGCGACAATGGTCTGGCCGAGCATCAGCAGCAACAGGATGTAGCGCCGTGTCGAGCCCACGGTACGCCAGCGCGCTTCGGGCAGCACGCGGGCGTCCTTGGGTGGCTTCGGCGGGTTGGTACGGCCGGTAATACGCCGCCACGCACGCACCAGGATATTGGTGCGCCAGGGCTCCGGCACGACTTTGGTCCGTCGAATCGGTGGTGTCGCCTTCAGGCACACCCGACCACTGGCGTCGAGCGCCAGCATTTCGGCGTCCTCCAGCTCTTCGGCTGTGCTCAAGGTCAGACGACGCCCCACCGAAGCCTGTGCCGCTTCGCCGGGCTCATCGAAGGTCGAGGACGAAAGCCGCTGGTGCAGTTCGCTGAAGGATGAGCAGCCCGCCAGCTCGGCGCGCTGCTCGTCGGTCATTGGCAAATGGGCCAGGTATTCGCTGAGCGTCTCTGGCTGTACTGGCGTATTACTCATCGGCTGGCAACTGATAGCTCCAGGTCTCGGTCAGGACTTGTTCAGTCGGTTCCGGTTCCTGCGGGGTTGGGGTCGCCTCAACGGCGGTGGACGCCTTGACGGCCTTGGCTTCTTCTTTGGCTTGTTGTTGCTCTTTTTCCTTCTCTTTTTCGCTCTGCTGCTTGGCGACCTTGTCTGCCTTGGCGAGGGTCGTGGTCACGGCATGCGACGCGGCGGGGGCTTCGACAGGCGTCAGCGGACGGACCAGCGCCGCACGCATTTCGGTAGCCTGCTTAGGATCCTTGACCTTCAGGCGCAAGGTCAGGCGCCAGCCTTTGGTTTCAGGATTGTAGCGAACGTTGTTCTCGACGATCTCGGCGTTGTCGCCGACGCTCACCTGGCTGCGCACTTCTGCATCTTCCGGCAGCGCTTGCAGGGAAGGCCCTTCGAAGTCCACCAGGTAGGCCACACTGCCGTCCGGCTGGCGGATCAGGTTGGACTGCTTCACGTCACCGGTGGAACGCAGGGTCTGCTTGACCCAGGCGCTGTCCGGCGAATGCAGGCTGGCCTCGTCGAGGGTCCAGTGCAGGCGGTAGGAGAAGTCCAGCGGCTGACCAGGCTCAGGCAGTTTTTCCGGACTCCAGAAGGCAACGATGTTGTCGTTGGTTTCATCGGCGGTCGGAATCTCTACCAGATCCACAGTGCCCTTGCCCCAGTCGCCTTTGGGTTCGATCCAGGCGCTCGGACGCTTGTCGTAGCGGTCGTCCAGGTCTTCGTAGTGGCTGAAGTCGCGGCCACGTTGCAACAGGCCGAAACCACGCGGGTTTTCCACCGAGAAGTTGCTCACGGCCAGGTGTTTCGGGTTGTTCAGCGGACGCCAGATCCATTCGCCGTTGCCGGCATGGATCGACAGGCCGTTGGAGTCGTGCAGCTCGCGGCGATAATTGAGCACCTTGGACGGCTGGTTGGCGCCGAACAGGAACATGCTCGTGAGCGGCGCAACGCCCAGCTTGCTGACCCGATCACGCAGGAACATGCGTGCCTTCACATCGACCACGGTATCGGTGCCTGGACGCAGGGTCAGGCGATAGGCGCCGGTGGCCCGCGGCGAGTCCAGCAGGGCAAAGATCACCAGGTGCTTGTCGGTCGGTTTCGGACGCTGGATCCAGAACTCACGGAAACGCGGGAATTCCTCGCCGGATGGCAAGGCGGTGTCGATGGCCATGCCACGAGCGGACAAGCCATAAGTCTGGCCCTTGCCAATGACGCGGAAATAGCTCGCGCCCAGCATGGTCATGATTTCGTCTTGCTTGTCGGCCTTGTTGATGGGGTACAGCACGCGGAAACCCGCGTAGCCCAGCTGTTCGGTGGCCTTTGGATCGAACTGCACGTCACCGAAATCGAAGCGCGTCGGGTCATACTTGATTTCTTCGACGGTGGTCGCGGTGATCTCGTTGATTTTCACCGGCGTGTCGAAATGCATGCCCTGGTGATAGAACGACAGCCTGAATGGCGTCTTCTGATCAGCCCATTCGGCTTTTTCGGTGCGGAAACGGATTTTCTGATAGTCGGCGAACTTCATATCGCGAAATTCGTTTGGCAGGTTGCTGCGCGGGACTTCGAATTTTTGCCCGGCCAGTTCCTGAGCCTTCGCCGATACATCATCCAGGCTGAATGCCCACAGTTGGCCCGCGCCGAGCAGGCACAACAGGGCAGAACCCGCTACCAGAGCGTTTCTAAACCGTTTGGCAGACATTTTTGGTGCATTACAGGGACTAACAATCACGAGCAACCCTCGCCGAAAACAGATCAAAAAACCAACGGCCAGTTAAGGTATCCGCTTGGTAACGGCATTGAAAAACCGACCTTGCGAAGCACTCTTGCCAAGTTGGCGAGCATTGTTCCGACTCCGATGGGACAAAATGATTCCCCAAACGGTCCAGGACAAGTCTCTACCTAAGTCAAATGGACCGGCGAACGCCGATCCCCCGTAGCGCGCGATTATCTAGCAGGCCGCGTGACAACGCATCAGGGACAACAAAGTATTTATCGAGAAAACTCCCTGTTTAGCCTCGAAATCGGACCGAAAAGGTGTTTCAAACGCTTTCAGACCTGTAACAAAAAGGTTACCGGGCCATCATTGACCAGATGCACTTGCATGTCGGCGCCGAATCTACCTGATGCCACAATGCTATGCACCTGTTTCGCCCGGGTGACGAGATAGTTGAACAACTCTTCGCCCAAGGCTGGCGGTGCAGCCGTCGAAAAACTCGGCCGCAGGCCGCTTTTGGTGTCGGCCGCCAGGGTGAACTGTGAAACCAGCAACAAACCACCACCGATGTCCGCCAGGGACAGGTTCATCTTGCCCTCGGCGTCACTGAACACCCGATAATTGAGCAGCTTGTGCAAAAGTTTGTCGACGCTGGCCCGGGTGTCCTCGGGCTCGACCGCCACCAGCACCAGCAAGCCCTGATCCACGGCGCCCACGACCTCTGCCCCGACCTCGACCCGGGCGCCGCGAACCCGTTGCAACAGGCCCTTCATGCTTCTTCGGGTGGCAGGTCGAGCAGGCGCCGGGCCATCTGCGCGGCGGCACGCACCAGCGCATCGGTAATGCCCGGCTCAGAAGCGGCGTGACCGGCATCGCGGATGACCTGTAGCTCGCTGTTGGGCCAGTTCTGGTGCAGTTCCCAGGCGTTGTCCAGCGGGCAGATCACGTCGTAGCGACCGTGCACGATGATCCCTGGCAAGTGGGCGATCTTGCCCATGTCGCGTATCAACTGGTTGGGCTCGAGGAACGCGTTATTGGTGAAGTAGTGACATTCGATACGGGCGATCGACAGTGCCCGTTGCGGCTCGGAGAAGCGGTCGACCACCAGCGGGTTCGGACGCAGGGTCGCCGTCCGGCCTTCCCAGATGGACCAGGCCTTGGCCGCGTGCATCTGGGCGATCTGATCGTTACCGGTCAGGCGTTTGTGGAAGGCGCTGAGCAGGTCGTCGCGCTCTTCCGCCGGAATGGGCGCGATGTAGTCCTGCCAGTAGTCGGGAAACAGGCGGCTGGCGCCGGCCTGATAGAACCATTCGATTTCCTGCGGACGGCAGAGAAAGATCCCACGCAGGATCAGGCCGTGGACCCGTTCCGGATGGGTCTGGGCGTAGGCCAGGGCCAGGGTCGAGCCCCAGGAGCCGCCGAACAGCACCCATTTATCGATGCCCAGGTGCTTGCGGATGCGCTCCAGGTCTTCGACCAGGTCCCAGGTCGTGTTGTTTTCCAGGCTGGCATGGGGAGTGGAGCGACCACAACCGCGCTGGTCGAAGGTGACGATGCGGTACAGGTTCGGATCGAAGTAGCAACGGCTCTGCGCATCGCAGCCCGCCCCCGGACCGCCATGGATGAACACCACCGGAAGACCTTCCGGTGAACCGCTTTCGTCGACATAGAGCGTATGCGTGTCATCGACAGCCAGATCGTGCCGGGCATAGGGTTTGATCTGCGGGTACAAAGTCTGCATTGCGCGCTCCGTAAGGGGTCGAGTCATCCCTGTGGGGACTTCTGATTAGTCTGCCGTCCGGCATCATAAACCCGAATCACCTTAATGAGCATGTCCCCTGGCAGTCAAAACATGTCGAGGGGCAAGGCATGGGGGAGCAAGCCTTGCCCCCTGCAGGTCAGGCTCTGTACGAAAAGTCTTGAGACGAAGGTCAGGCAAGGCGAAAACAGCCGAGCAAGCGCAGTGTACTGGAGTACATGAGCATTGCGAGGCTGTTTTCAACGCAGCATGAACGAGTATCAAGGCTTTTGGTACAGAGCCTAGCGCTTGTAAGCCTGGCGTCCCCACGCCAGCAAGCCCTCAAGCAATTCCCTGAGCACCACTTGGGTCGGCTCAGCCAGGTCAGGCCGGTAGTTGAACGGTTCGAACTCTTCCATGTAGGTGCTCTGGCACAGTTCCAGTTGCACCGCGTGGATGTGTTCGACGGGGTTGCCGTAATGCCGCGTGATGTGTCCGCCCTTGAACCGTCCATTGAGCACGTGGGTGTACGCGTCGTGGCGGGCGCAGATGCTTTCGAGCTGGCCGGCAAGCATCGGGTCGCAGGCGGCGCCGTTGAAGGTACCGAGGTTGAAGTCCGGCAGCTTGCCCTCGAACAGGTGGGGGATCACCGAACGGATCGAGTGGGCGTCGAACAGCAACGCATAACCGAACTCCGCCTTGAGCCGCGCCAGTTCCTGTTGCAGGGTCTGGTGGTACGGCATCCAGATTTGCTGCAAATAGGTCGCCCGTTCCTCGGCGGACGGTTCCAGCCCTTCGCGAAACAACGGCACGCCGTTGAACAGGGTCGCCGGGTACAGACCGGTGGTGGCGCCGACGTACATCGGCTTGTCGTCCGATGGGCGGTTCAGGTCGACGACGAACCGGGAATACTCGGCGGACAACGTACTGGCACCCAGCTCGGCGGCGAAGTCATAGAGCCGGGGGATGTGCCAGTCGGTGTCCGGCAGGCTACGGGCCTCGGGAATCAACCCGGCCTGTACCGCCGGGGTCAGGCGCAGGCCCGCGTGAGGCATGCTGATCAGCAGCGGCACGCGCCCTTGCTTGAAATTCAGGACCTTCTCCACAACCGTTCTCCTCAATCGATTTCAACGCCGTGACGCACGACGCGTTTTTCCAGTTCGCCGCCGAGCCAGTACGCCAGGTCGGCGGGGCGGTCTATTTGCCAGGCAACGAAATCCGCCACCTTGCCGGCTTCCAGCGAACCGTGGGTCTGGGCCATGCCCAGGGCCTGGGCCGCGTGAATCGTCGCCCCGGCCAGGGCTTCTTCCGGCGTCAGGCGCAGGCAGGTACAGGCCATGTTCAACATCAAGCGCAGCGACAATGCCGGCGAGGTGCCGGGGTTGAGGTCGCTGGCCACGGCGATTTTCACGCCGTGCTTGCGCAAGGCGTCCATCGGCGGCAATTGGGTTTCGCGCAAGAAATAGAACGCCCCCGGCAATAACACGGCCACCGTGCCGGCTTCTGCCATGGCCCGAGCATCATCCTCGGTCATGAATTCCAGATGATCGGCAGACAGCGCTTGATAACGGGCGGCCAGGCTCGAGCCATGCAGCGACGACAGTTGCTCGGCGTGCAGCTTCACCGGTAGGCCCAGCCGTTGCGCGGTGACGAATACCCGCTCGACCTGTGCCGGGGAGAACGCCAGGTACTCACAAAAGGCATCTACCGCGTCCACCAGCCCTTCGGCCGCCAGGGCCGGAAGCATCTCGGTGCAGATGTGCTCGATGTAATCGTCGGCGCGCTCGGTGTATTCCGGCGGCAACGCATGGGCCGCCAGGCAGGTGCTGCGTACGCTGACCGGCAGCTCGGCGCCGAGGCGGCGGATCACCCGCAACATCTTGCGCTCATTGACCAGGTCCAAACCGTAGCCGGACTTGATTTCTACGGTGGTCACGCCATCGTGCATCAGGCTCTTCAGGCGTCTGGCGGCGCTGGCGAACAGCTCGTCTTCGCTGGCGGCGCGGGTAGCGCGCACGGTGCTGGCGATGCCCCCGCCGGCGGCCGCAATGTCGGCGTAGCTGACACCTTGCAGGCGCTGCTCGAACTCACCGCTGCGATTGCCGCCGAACACCGTGTGGGTGTGGCAATCGATCAGTCCCGGCGTGATCCAGGCGCCCTTGAGGTCGTGGACTGCCGGGTAGTCGCCGGTTGGCAACTGGGCACGGGGGCCGATCCATTGGATATGTTCGCCCTGGGTGACCATGGCGGCGTCTTCGATGATCGAGTAGACGCCCTGGGCCATGGTGGCGGCGTGGCAGTTCTGCCAGAGGGTTTTCATCCCGGTTTCCTCGTCGCATTCAAAATCGAATCGCGAGCAAGGCTCGCTCCCACAAGGATTTCTGATGAACTCAAAACCCCTGTGGGAGCGAGCCTGCTCGCGATGAGGTCCTTACAGGCTCGGCAACAACTTCGCCGTGACCAATTCGTTCAGGCAACGACTCGCCAGCAACTCGCTGGCCGCATTGATGTCAGGCGCAAAGAAGCGGTCTTTCTCATAGAAGGGCACTTCGGCGCGCAGGATGGCCCGGGCTTTTTCCAGCTTCGCGGAAGTTTTCAAGCTGCCGCGCAGGTCCAGCCCCTGACACGCCGCCAGCCATTCCACTGCCAGAATCCCACGGGTGTTTTCCGCCATTTCCCACAGGCGCTTGCCAGCGGCCGGGGCCATGGAGACGTGGTCTTCCTGGTTGGCCGAGGTCGGCAGACTGTCCACCGAATGAGGGTGGGCCAGAGCCTTGTTCTCACTGGCCAGGGCGGCAGCGGTGACCTGGGCGATCATGAAGCCGGAGTTCACCCCGCCATTGCCGACCAAAAATGGCGGCAGTTGCGACATGTGCTTGTCCATCATCAACGAGATGCGGCGCTCGCTCAGTGAGCCGATTTCGGCAATCGCCAGGGCCATGTTGTCGGCAGCCATCGCCACTGGCTCGGCGTGGAAGTTGCCACCGGAAATCACGTCGCCTTCGGCGGCGAACACCAACGGGTTATCCGACACGGCGTTGGCTTCGATCACCAGCACTTCGGCAGCCTGGCGGAACTGGGTCAGGCAGGCGCCCATCACTTGCGGCTGGCAGCGCAGCGAGTAAGGGTCCTGGACCTTGTCGCAGTTCTGGTGCGAATCGGAGACTTCGCTGCGCTCGCCCAACAGGTCGCGATACGCGGCGGCAGCATCGATCTGGCCTTTCTGGCCACGAGCGGCATGGATGCGAGCATCGAAGGGCGAGCGCGAACCCAGCACCGCTTCCACCGTCAGGCTGCCCAGGGCCAGGGCGCCAGCGAACAGGTCCTCGCCTTCGAACAGGCCGCGCAGGGCGAACGCGGTGGACACCTGGGTGCCGTTGAGCAGTGCCAGGCCCTCTTTGGCCGCCAGGGTCAGCGGTGCGAGGCCAGCGACTTTCAGCGCCTCGACGGCCGGCAGCCATTCACCTTTGTAACGAGCCTTGCCCTCGCCCAGCAACACCAGGGACATGTGGGCCAGCGGCGCCAGGTCGCCGGATGCACCCACCGAGCCCTTGAGCGGAATGTGCGGATAAACCTCGGCATTGACCAGCGCGATCAGCGCATCGATTACCTGCCGGCGGATGCCGGAAAAACCCCGGCTCAGGCTGTTGACCTTGAGCACCATGATCAACCGCACCAGCGCATCGCTGATCGGCTCGCCCACGCCGGCGGCATGGGACAGCACCAGGGAGCGTTGCAGGTTTTCCAGGTCTTCGCTGGCAATGCGGGTCGAGGCCAGCAGGCCAAAACCGGTGTTGATGCCATAGGCAGTGCGATTCTCGGCAAGGATCTGCTCCACGCACGCGACACTGGCTTCGATCTGCGCCGAAGCGCTGGCATCAAGGCTCAGGGTCACTGGGTGCTGGTAGATCTCACGCAACTGAGCCAGGCTCAGTTGGCCGGGGATCAGGTTCAAAGCTGTCATTTCATGCTCCTTTTGAGAGTGTTGTTATTCACCCGCCAGTCGCTCCGGAATGTTCCGTTATCCGTCATCCTCGCTTCATGGGCGATGGATGCCTTGGCACGCTGACGGTTTTTGATCAATTCAAATTCGGTAAGGCGCTGTGCAGCACAGTCGGGTCTTTCAGCAGCGCGGCGGCGCTGGCGATGTCCGGCGCCAGCCAGCGGTCCTGGTCATAGGCCGGGACGCGCTCGCGCAGCAGCTTCCAGGCAACGTTGGTGCCGGCACCGAAGCGTTGCGTCTTGAGAAATTCAAAGGCCTGGGCCGCCAGCAGGTACTCGATGGCGAGGATCTGCGTACAGTTTTCCAGCGCCCGGTGCAGTTTCAGCGCGGCATTGGTGCCCATGCTCAGGTGATCTTCCTGCAAGCCCGACGTGACGAAGTTGTCGACTACCGCCGGCTGCGCCAACTGCCGGTTTTCCGCGCACAGCGAGGCGGCGACATACTGCACGATCATCATCCCCGAGTTCACGCCGGGATTGGCCACCAGGAACGCCGGCAGTCCGCTGACGTGGGGGTTGATCAGCCGGTCGAGGCGGCGCTCGGCGATCGAGCCGATTTCGGCCATGGCAATCGCCAGCAGATCCGCGGCCAACGCTACCGACTGGCCGTGGGGATTGGCCTGGGACATCACCCGGAAATTGTCCGGCGTGCCGAGCAACAGCGGGTTGTCGGTGGCGGCGTTGAGTTCGGTTTCGATCTGTTGCCGCGCATGGGCCAACTGATCACGAGCGGCGCCGTGCACTTGGGGAATCGAGCGAATGCTCAAGGCATCCTGGGTGCGAATCCCCAGGCTCGAAGCGATGACTTCACTGCCGTCGAGCAAGGCCCGCAGGTTGGTCCCGACCTGTTGCATGCCAGGGTGCGGCTTGAGGGCGATGATCTCGGCGTCGAACGCCGCGATCTGCCCACGCTGGGCCTCGAAGCTCATGGCACCGATCACATCGGCCCATTGCACCAGTCGCGTCGCATCGGCCAGGGCCAGGCAACTGAGACCGGTCATGCAAGGCGTGCCGTTGACCAGGCACAGCCCGTCCTTGGCGCCCAGTTGCACCGGTTGCAGGCCTTCGGCGGCCAGGGCCTGTTGCGCCGGGACGATTTGCCCGCGATAGCTGACCTGGCCGACACCCAGCAGCGCAATGCTGATGTGGGCCATATGGGTCAGGTAACCCACCGAGCCCTGGGACGGAACTTGCGGGGTAATGCCGCGATTGAGCAGCGCCAGCAACGCCTCGACCACCCGCCGATGAATACCGGACTTGCCCTGGCTGTAGTTGAGAATGGCCGTGCAGAGAATCGCCCGGGTCTGTTCATCGGCCAACGGCGCCCCCACCCCGCAGGCGTGGCTAAGCAGCGTGTTGCGCGACAGCTGGCTGAGTTGTTCATCCTTGAGCGAGACATTGCACAAGGCCCCCAGGCCGGTGTTGACGCCATAGGCGCGCTCGCCGCTTTCGACGATGCGCTGCACGATGGCCTGGGCATTGTCGATCCGCGCCCAGGCCTGGGCCGACAGCTCGAGCTCGGCGCCGAAGCGGGCGACGGCGACGATGTCCTGCCAGCGCAGCGGGGTGTCGGCGATGATGATTTTTTCAGCCTGGGACATCTTTAACCTCATGCTTACAACTTGAACATTGATGCAGCTTTACTGGCGCCTTCGCGAGCAAGCCCGCTCCCACATTGGAATGCGGTCCCCTGTGGGAGCGGGCTTGCTCGCGAAGAGGCCCGCCCAGTCACCAGAATTCTCTAAACCACCGCCGCCCTGCGCTGCACAAACCGATCAACATACTCATCCGCCGGCGAGTGCAGGATCTCCCGGGGCGTGCCGACCTGGATCAGCTTGCCGTCCTTGAGAATCGCGATGCGGTTGCCGATGCGCACGGCCTCGTCGAGGTCGTGGGTGATGAAGACGATGGTCTTGTGCAGGGTCTTTTGCAGCTCCAGCAACTGGTCCTGCATCTCTGCGCGGATCAGCGGGTCGAGGGCGCTGAAGGCTTCGTCCATCAGGATGATGTCGGTGTCCGCCGCCAAGGCACGGGCCAGGCCCACGCGCTGACGCATGCCGCCGGAGAGCTGGTGCGGGTATTTGTTCTCGTAGCCCTTCAGGCCCACGGTGTTGATCCAGTGCAACGCCCGCTCGGCGCACACTTGTTTGCTCTCGCCACGCACTTTCAGGCCATAGGCGACGTTGTCCAGCACGTTCTTGTGGGGCAGCAGGCCGAAGCTCTGGAATACCATGCTGATCTTGTGCCGGCGGAATTCGCGCAGGGCGTCCATATCCAGTTGCAGGATGTCTTCGCCGTCCACCAGGATCGCCCCGCTGGTGGGGTCGATCAGCCGGTTGAAGTGCCGCACCAGGGTGGATTTACCGGACCCGGACAAGCCCATGATCACAAAAATCTCGCCAGTGCCGATGCTCAGCGAAAGGTCGTTCACGCCGACCACGCAACCGGTCTCGGCCAATACCTGGTCCTTGGTTTTGTTGCGACGGATCAGCTCCAGGGCTTCGCTGGAACGGTTACCGAAAATCTTGAAGACGTTCTTGACTTCGATCTTGCTGATGGCTGCGTTGCTCATTTGCTCACCTCATGCCGAGGACGACCATAGGCCTGGGTAATGCGGTCGATGACCACAGCGAGAATCACGATAGCCAGACCGGCTTCCAGGCCGCGTCCGACGTTGAGGGTCTGGATGCCCACCAGCACGTCTTCACCCAGGCCACGGGCACCGATCATCGAGGCGATGACGACCATCGACAGGGCCATCATGGTGGTCTGGTTGATCCCGGCCATGATGCTTGGCAGGGCCAGGGGCAGTTGCACGCCGAACAGCTGCTGCCAACGGTTGGCGCCGAAGGCGTTGATGGCTTCCATCACTTCGCCGTCCACCTGGCGGATGCCCAGGTCGGTCAGGCGGATCAAGGGCGGCGCGGCGTAGATCACCGTGGCGAAAATCGCCGGGACCTTGCCCAGGCCGAACAGCATCAATACCGGAATCAGGTACACGAAGCTCGGCATGGTCTGCATGATGTCCAACAGCGGCATCAGCACCGAACGCAGGCGATTGCTGCGCGCAGACAAAATGCCCAGCGGGATACCGATCAACACCGAGATCAGCGTCGCCACCAGCATCAGGGCGAGGGTCTGCATCAGTTTGTCCCACAGGCCCACCGCGCCCACCAGGAACAGCAGGCCGACGATCACCGCCGTGGCAACGACCTTGCGGGTCGCGTGCCAGGCAACGCCACCGACAATCGCCAACATCAGCCACCAGGGCGCCAGGCGCAGCAAGCCTTCGAGGTTGACGATGGCCCACAGCAAGGTGTCGGAGATGTGCCGGAACACATCGCCATAGTTCGTTACCAGGGCGTCGACCCAACCGTTGACCCAGTCGGCGATGGAAAAGGTAAAGCTTTCGGGAAACATAAGAGACTCTCGATCAGGTGGATGCGGTGAACGTCCCGGCCAGCCCTCGGGTTGGCCGGGCAATGTTCGACCTACAGAGCCGCGTCGATTTTCCTGGCAGCGTCTTCGCTGACCCAGGCATGCCAGACTTCAGGATGTTCCTTCAGGAAGATCTTCGCCAGTTTCGGCGACTCGATCCGCTCTTTGGCCATGCGGCCCAGGTTCTGGTTCAGGATATCGATGGGCAGGTTGACCTTTTCCAGCACCGCCACCAGCTCCGGCGCCTCGTCGTGGAAGGTCTTGGACAGGCCGACCTTGATGCTCACGCTTTTATCCACGCCTGGTTTTTCTTCCAGTTTTACCAGGTCTACCTGGCCCATCAGCGGCGTTGGCGACCAGTAGTAGAACAGGATCGGCTCGCCACGCTTGTAGCTCGACAGCACGGCCGCATCCAGCGCCGGGCCAGTGCCGGGACGGAAGTTGGTGTAGGTTTTTTCCAGGCCGTAGCTTTTCAGCATTTCGCTGTTGTCCAGCTCGCAGGTCCAACCGGCCGGGCAGTTGTAGAAGCGGCCCTTGGACGGCTCTTCCGGGTCCTTGAACACGGCGGCGTACTGGCCCAGGTCGGCGATGTTCTTCAAGCCTGGCGCCTTGGCTTCGAGCTTGCGCTTGGCATCGCCTTCGACCACGTAGCGCGGCACGTACCAGCCTTCGATGGCCCCCACCACCGGGGCGCCGACGCCGACCACCTTGCCGGCCTTCTCGGCCTTGTTCCAGACCTCGCTGCGGCCCACCCATTCTTCGGCGAACACCTGAATGTCATTGCTGCTCAGGGCGTTCTCCATGGTGATGGAGTTACCCGGCAAGCTGTCGGTTTTGCAGCCGTAGCCTTTTTCCAACACCACTTGCAGGACGTCGGTCAGCAGCATGCCGCTTTCCCAGTTCAGACCGGCGAACTTCACCGGTTTGCCCGACTCGCACCAACCGGCCGCTTGCGTGGCGCCAGCGCTGGCCAACAGGCCCATGGAAAGCAAGGTGGTCAGCAGGGTCTTGTTCGATTTCATTGTGTGACGCTCCTAATCATTTGAGTTGGCTTACGGCAGTCAAGAGGCATCCAGCCCTGTCAACGTCCCATCAGACCGCTTGGATGCGGCCCGCCCTGCTCGGTTGTGCGTCAACCGCGTCCTGCTCGACCGGCAGGATCAATCGATCGGGTACGGCGCTGTGCCACTTCCTGGCTGCGATGTAATACAACGCCGCCGGGACGATCAGGCCGATGATCCAGGAAATGTCCACGCCCCCCATCGCGGCCACCAGCGGACCGGTATAGAACTTGGTGGCGATGAACGGCAGTTGAATCAGTACACCCAGCGCATAAATGCTGATCCCGAGGATGTTCCAACGACCGTAGCGACCGTTCGGGTCGGCCAATGCCGGTACGTCGTAGCGCTCGCGAGTGATGCAGTAGTAGTCCACCAGGTTGATGGCGCTCCAGGGCGTAAAGAACGCCAGCAGGAACAGGATGAAAGACTTGAACGCACCAAGGAACGAGTGCTGGCCGAGCAAGGCGATCAGGGTTGCGGCGCCGACGATGAACAGCACGAAGACCAGCCGCTGCAAGCGCGTGACATTCAGGTGGCCGCGAAAGCCGCTGATGATGGTCGCGATGCACATGAAGCTGCCGTAGGAGTTCAGCGTGGAAATGGTGACCTTGCCAAACGCGATGCTGAAGTACAGCAACGCAGCGGTAGCACCGGTCCCCCCCAGCCCAACGATGTAGGCCACTTCATGACCCGCGAACTGTCCATTGGCCGATGCGGCGGCAAACACGCCGAGAATCATCGCCACCTGTGCACCGATGACCGAACCTGCGCCGGCGGCAAAAAAAGTTCTCACCGAAGACGTCCTGCTCGGCAGGTAACGCGAATAGTCAGCCACATAGGGGCCAAAGGCGATCTGCCAGGATGCCGCGAGCGACACCGCGAGCAGAAAGCTGCTCCAGCTGAAATGGCGGATTTGCAACAGGGCGCCAACGTCCACCTGACTGATCAGGCGAGCGAACAGGTAAACAAAGGCAATCACGCCAATGAGGCTGGCGACACGGCCGATGAAGTGAATCACTCGATACCCGAGCACCGTGACCAGTACGATGACACTGGCGAAAATGAAGATACCGACACTGTCGCTGACGCCAAACAACTGGCCCAGCGCCTGGCCGGAAAGCACGGTGCCCGTGGCGGTGAAACCCAGGTACATCAGGCACACCAGCACGATCGGGATGGCCGCGCCATAAACCCCGAACTGGACCCGACTGGAGATCATCTGCGGCAGGCCAAGCTTGGGGCCTTGCGCCGCATGCAACGCCATGACGCCACCACCGAGCACCTGGCCGATCAGCAAACCGATCAACGACCAGAACACATCGCCGCCCAGCACCACCGCCAACG
The DNA here is from genome assembly GCF_022342325.2 of Pseudomonas sp. AF32. Classification (NCBI taxonomy): domain Bacteria; kingdom Pseudomonadati; phylum Pseudomonadota; class Gammaproteobacteria; order Pseudomonadales; family Pseudomonadaceae; genus Pseudomonas; species Pseudomonas sp. AF32. The sequence goes on from NZ_RQJK02000014.1 coordinate 95,953, forward strand.
CACCGGTGACAATGGCCGTGATTTGCAGGTTGGCCCCCATCCAGAGGGTGAACTGGCTCAACAGCCGGCCATGCCGCTCCGCTTCCGGGATGTAGTCGATCGAACGCTTCTCGATCAACGGCTTGCTGTTTGCGGGTGTGCTGGTGACAGCCATGGTTCAACCTCTGTGGATTGTTCTGGAATTCTTGCGCTGCTGCGTCCCTGTGGGAGCGGGCTTGCTCGCGAAAGCTGTTTCACATTCGACACATGTGTTGAATGACACACCGCATTCGCGAGCAAGCCCGCTCCCACAGGGGTTTGCGTTACTTGCCGGTAATCATCGGTAGGTTCAGGCCCTGTTCCTTGGCGCAATCAATGGCGATCTGGTAACCGGCATCGGCATGACGCATCACACCGGTACCCGGGTCGTTGTGCAGCACGCGGGCGATACGCTCAGCGGCTTCATCAGTACCGTCGCAGACGATCACCATGCCCGAGTGCTGGGAGAAGCCCATGCCGACGCCACCACCGTGGTGCAGCGAAACCCAGGTCGCGCCGCTGGCCGTGTTGAGCAAGGCGTTCAGCAGTGGCCAGTCGGACACGGCGTCGGAACCGTCCTGCATGGATTCCGTTTCGCGGTTGGGGCTGGCCACGGAACCTGAGTCCAGGTGGTCGCGACCGATCACGATCGGGGCCGACAGCTCACCGCTGCGCACCATTTCGTTGAACGCCAGGCCCAGCTTGGCGCGCTGGCCCAGGCCCACCCAGCAGATACGTGCCGGCAAGCCCTGGAAGCTGATGCGCTCGCGAGCCATGTCCAGCCAGTTGTGCAGGTGGGCGTCGTCGGGGATCAGTTCCTTGACCTTGGCGTCGGTCTTGTAGATGTCCTGCGGATCGCCCGACAGCGCGGCCCAGCGGAACGGACCGATGCCGCGGCAGAACAGCGGACGGATGTAGGCCGGGACGAAACCTGGGAAATCGAAAGCGTTTTCCACACCCTCTTCCTGGGCCATCTGGCGGATGTTGTTACCGTAGTCGAAGGTCGGAACGCCCATTTTCTGGAAGGCCAGCATCGCTTTCACGTGAACGGCCATGGATTGCTTGGCGGCTTTCACCACGGCAGCCGGTTCGGTCTTGGCGCGGGCACGGTACTCGTCCCAGGTCCAGCCGGCCGGCAGGTAACCGTTGAGCGGATCGTGGGCGCTGGTCTGGTCGGTGACCATGTCCGGACGTACACCGCGACGGACCAATTCCGGGAAGATTTCGGCGGCGTTGCCACAGAGCGCAATGGAAATCGCCTTGCCCTCAGCAGTGTATTTCTCGATACGGGCCAGCGCGTCGTCCAGATCGGTGGCCTGCTCGTCGACATAACGGGTCTTGAGGCGGAAATCGATACTCACCTGCTGGCACTCGATGTTCAGCGAGCAAGCGCCGGCCAGCGTGGCGGCCAGCGGCTGTGCGCCACCCATGCCGCCCAGGCCGGCGGTCAGGACCCAGCGGCCCTTGAGGTTGGAGTCGTAATGCTGGCGACCGGCCTCGACGAAGGTTTCATAGGTGCCCTGGACGATGCCCTGGCTGCCGATGTAGATCCAGCTGCCGGCGGTCATCTGGCCGTACATGGCCAGGCCCTTGGCGTCGAGCTCGTTGAAGTGCTCCCAAGTGGCCCAGTGAGGGACCAGGTTGGAGTTGGCAATCAGGACGCGAGGCGCGTTGCTGTGGGTCTTGAAAACGCCCACTGGCTTGCCGGATTGCACCAGCAGGGTTTCGTCTTCATTCAGGTTGGTCAGGCTTTCGACGATCTTGTCGTAGCACTCCCAGTTGCGTGCCGCACGGCCGATGCCACCGTAGACCACCAGTTCCTTGGGGTTTTCGGCGACTTCCGGGTCGAGGTTGTTCATCAACATGCGCAGCGGCGCTTCGGTCAGCCAGCTCTTGGCGGTCAGCGTATTACCGCGAGGGGCACGGATTTCAACGTCACGGTATTTTTCAGGTTTGCGGGTAGCGTCGGTCACAGCAAAAACTCCTCAGCGATCAATCCAGACCAGCCCGGGCAGGGCAGCTATTTCTGCGGACGCTGCGCTGAGTGAAAGTCACTCATACACATACGTCTTTACTTGTATGTACAAGCATATGCAATCAAGCGGCCAACTCGATGCACGCGTGCTTGAGGTTGGGTTGCGATAATGGCTGGAAGGCCCGCGGATCATGCTCCGAAGCGGGTTAATTAAATTTCTGAAGGGATTTTTTGAATGAGCGCATGGGGTCAGGAGAAGCGCGGCGTTGCGCCACGCTGGGGCATTCGGTAACAAGTTGGTGCACACAGGAAACAGCAGAGAGAGGCTTTTGTGGCGAGGGGATTGATCCCCGCCGGGCTGCAAAAGCAGCCCCCCACTCAGGATTTCATAATGGCCACTTATTTGGGGGCCGCTTCGCGCCCTAGCGGGGATAAATCCCCTCGCCACAGAAGAAAACAGGCAAGACTATCGGGCCGTCAATTCGATCACACAGCACTGCCCGCTCGTGGAAATTTCCAGCAGCCCGGTGTTACCGCTCAATTGCAGACAGTCGTAGAGACCCAGTTCCGCGTCGGATCCACCGATCCTGACGCGCAACGCCGGATCAGCACTGAACACCAGCACCGTTCCCGCCTCACTGAAAAACCGCTGCACGCTCGTCAGCCACTGTAACCGGGCGCGGTAACGCAGAGGCGAGTAGATCAGGTTGAAATCGCGAATCGGTCCGCCCAACAGCGTGCAATGCACATGGCTCTCGCCGCTGAATGCAAAGGCGTCCAACGGATGCAGCGGTCGCGTGGTCCGGCCATCGACATTGAGCGTCATGCCGTCGCCCTGCAACACGCTGATGACCCGTTCATAACCGGCGAAAGTGGAAAAACCACCCGACTCACCGATATCGGCAATCGACAAGCGCCAGCCAAAACCGTCCAGGCCAGTGCCAGCATCACGGGTGATTTCCTCGGTGCTGCCACCGCCGTTCTTCCATGGCATGCGGGGGTAATCCGCGGCGCGCAGAATATTCATCTGACTCATTTGTGAAACCGACCTTCCAGGCTATGACGGGAACCGGGATGGATCAGGCGCGCGGCAGTTACCGGCTGGCGCCCGGACCAGGTACGACGGCGGATCAACAGGCACGGCTCGCCCCGCTCGATCTGCAGCAGCTTGCATTCGCTCGGCTCGGCGAGAATCGCTTCCACCACATGCTCGCCCTCGGTCAGTGGCGCCACCTGGTTCAGATAGGCGTAAGGCGTTTGCAGGGTGAAATCCTGCTTGAGGTAATCCGGTGCCACCAGTGCGTTGACGAAACGGTCCTCGATTTGCACCGGGATGTCGTTTTCGAAATGCACGATCAATGAGTGAAACACCTTCTGGCCTTCACGCATTTCCAGGGCCAGGGCGCGCTCGGAACCTGCGGCCTCCTCTTCCAGGGTAATGACCTTGCAGGTGTGGCGGTGGCCACGGGAGGCGATCTCATCGGCGATGTTATGCACTTCGAACAGCGCGGACTGGCTCTTGGGTTCGGCCACGAACGTGCCGACGCCCTGCATGCGCACCAGCAGGCCATCGGCAGTCATTTCCCGCAGGGCGCGGTTGATGGTCATGCGACTGAAGCCCAACTGGCTGACCAATTCGCTTTCCGACGGCACGCGGTAATGCGGCGGCCAGTTTCCACTGTCGATCTGCTGGGTAATCATTTGTTTGACGCGGGCGTACAAGGGCGCCGGACTGTCACCCATGTTCGCGGCAATTGGTGGTTTGGCAGGCGGAGTCGGCACGGCGGTTCCCTGTTCTGCGAATAAGATTGCTAGCTTGCCGGAGTTTACCGGCCAGGCAAACGTCTGTATATGTATATACAAATTACGCACGATGAGGTTCGACCATGCCCGCCTTTTTTGCCGAACGCGCGCTGCTGCCTAATGGATGGGCCAATGATGTACGTCTTGAAGTCGACGCCGCTGGCGTCCTGACTCATGTCCAGGCCGGCTCCCACGCAGACGGCGCCGAACGGCTGGGAGGTCCGTTGTTGCCGGGCATGCCGAACCTGCACTCCCATGCATTCCAGCGGGCCATGGCCGGGCTGGCGGAAGTGGCGGGCAATCCGAACGATAGTTTCTGGACGTGGCGCGACCTGATGTATCGCCTCGTCGGAAAAATCAGTCCCGATCAGTTAGGCATCATCGCCCGACAGCTATACATTGAAATGCTCAAGGTCGGTTACACCTCGGTCGCCGAGTTTCATTACGTGCATCACGATACCGACGGCGCGCCTTACGCCGACCCCGCGGAACTGGCGCTGCGCATCAGCCAGGCGGCCAGCGCCGCCGGTATCGGCCTGACGCTGCTGCCGGTGCTCTACAGCCACTCCGGTTTTGGTGGCCAGGCGCCGAATGACGGACAACGACGCTTCATCAACAGCACCGAGAACTATCTGTCACTTCAGTCGCGCTTGCAGCCCCTCCTGGCCGGACGGCCGAACCAGGCCCTTGGGCTGTGCTTCCATTCCCTGCGTGCCGTAACGCCTGGACAAATCCATGAAGTTCTGGCGGCGAGCGACCGCGATTGCCCGGTGCATATCCACATTGCCGAGCAACAGAAGGAAGTCGACGACTGCTTGAGCTGGAGCGGCGCCCGTCCGCTGCAATGGTTGTACGAGAACGTCGAAGTCGACCAGCGTTGGTGCCTGGTCCATGCCACCCATGCCGACGCTCGCGAGGTCAGCCTCATGTCCAGGAGCCGGGCGATTGCCGGCCTGTGCCTGACGACCGAAGCCAACCTGGGCGATGGCATCTTCCCGGCGGTGGATTTCCTGGCCCAGGGCGGACGCCTGGGCATTGGCTCCGACAGCCACGTGTCGTTGAGTGTGGTGGAGGAGTTGCGGTGGCTGGAATATGGCCAGCGCCTGCGGGACCAGCGGCGCAACCGCTTATACCGGCCAGATCAACCGATGGTCGGCCGTACCCTGTTCGATGCCGCCCTGGAAGGCGGTGCCCAAGCCCTCGGCCAGCCGGTCGGCACCCTCGACGTCGGCAAACGCGCCGACTGGCTGGTGCTCGATGGCAACGACCCGTACCTGGCGACAGCAAGTGGCGATGGAATTCTCAATCGCTGGCTGTTTGCCGGCGGGGATCGCCAGGTGCGTGACGTGATGGTGGGCGGCCAATGGGTCGTGCGCGATGGGCACCATGCCGGGGAGGAGGAAAGCGCCCGGGCGTTTACCCAGGTCCTGCGCGAACTCCTGAGCTGACGCGGATAAAAAATGTGGGAGCGGGCTTGCTCGCGAATGCGGTATATCAGTCGACATACCCCTTAACTGATAAACCGTCTTCGCGAGCAAGCCCGCTCCCACATTGGATAGCTGTCGATCGTCAATCCGACGTCTTGGCCATCTGCCGATCCGACGCACGCCAGATCAGTCGTGTCGTGTCGTAGCCCTGCTGGCGCGCCCTGCTCAGCAGCTCTTCACGCACGTCGACATTGACGGTCGGAGTACGGGACAGCAGCCACATGTAGCGACGGCTCGGGTCGCCGACGATGGCTGTCTTGTAATCTTCGCTGACGTACAACACCCAGTATTGCCCCTTCGCCACCCCCGGCAGGATCCGCGAGAACCAGGTATCGAACCTGACCCAGAGCTTGTCGGTCTTGCCCGGCACTTGTGGCGTGGCGGTGCCCTTGGCTTCCTCCCACTGCCAGTCCGAGGTCAGGCAGCGATTGAGCACCCCCAGGTCGCCGTCAGGCTTGAGGGTGTAATGAGCTTCGGATTGCGCGCAGTTGCGCTGGAAATACATTGGCAGGCGGGCCAACTCGTACCAGGTCCCTTGGTAACGCTTCAAATTGACACTGTTGACGGTCTTGGGCGCCAACGGGTCTTCGCCAGAAGTGGCGCAGCCGGCCAATACCAGGCCAGCCAAAAGCACTAACAATAACCGCTTCATTATTTTTCTCCCGCAGGCCCATGGCCTCGGTTTACTTCAGGCCTTGGCCGGAAAACATCAACACTTTGTCACCGGCATACTGCACGCTGATAAAGCTTTTCTGGTCGCCCCAGGTGCAACTGGACATGCCGAGCGCGCCCGAACAATCGGTCGGTTTCCCCAGTAACGTTTCGACTTCGGCCTTGGACATGCCAGCCGACAGCTTGGAATAGTTTTCCTGGTTCACTTTGCTGCACGCGGCCAACAAGACGCACAAAGACAACAACGCGATAGATCGCAGGGACATCGGGTAACTCCTGGAGCGGAAGGGAGGTGGCAGGGTGCCAACCAGAAGCTTAGAAGAGAAAACCCTTGTCTGGTTCCCCGACGAACCTGGTATTTATTGAACAAAAAGTGGGTATTTCGTCGGCAAATCAATCAGTTTGTGACGCCGTCGTGCATTTCGTCGAGATTGTCCCGCCAACGTCTGATCTCTGGCGCTTCCAGGCCGATAAAAAGAACAGCGCGAAGCCCTGCGTTATGGCAAATTGGCGCCCCTTCCTGACCAGCTCCTGTGCGGTAGCGTTATTAATGACCAGAAACATGAAATTCAGCCACAAAATCCTGCTGGCTGCCGCCCTCGTGGTGGCCGTTGCATTCGCCTGTTTCATCCTGTTCAACGACTATCGTCAGCGCCAGAGCCTGCATGCAAGCACCGAGACGTCGATGCAGGAACTCGGTAGTCTGACCAGCCAAAACATTCAGACGTGGGTGGAAGGTCGCATCCAATTGCTGCAATCGCTGGCCCAGCAGATCGCGACGGACGGCAGCAGCGCCGCCAGCCTCAAACGCGCCATCGACCTGCCGGCCTACACGGGTAATTTCCAGCTCAGCTATTTCGGCGGCACCGACGGCGTGATGTTCTCGGTACCGGCCGGCAATCGCGCCGCCGACTACGATCCTCGCGCCCGAGGCTGGTACAAGGCCGCCAACAGCGCGCAGCAAACCATCGTCACCGAACCCTACATCGCCGCCTCGTCGGGCAAATTGGTCATCACCGTGGCTACCCCGGTGAAACACCAGAACCAGATGATCGGCGTGGCCGGTGCGGACATCGACCTGTCGAGCGTCAGCGCAATCATCAACTCCCTGAATTTCGGCGGCCACGGTCATGCGTTCATCGTCAGTGCCGATGGCAAGATCCTGATCCATCCCGACAGCAAGCGGGTGCTCAAGACACTGGCCGAGGCCTACCCCAACGGTACGCCGCAGGTCAGCCCGGGCATGAAGGAAGTCGAACTCGACGGCAAGACCCAGTTCATGTCCTTCACCCGTGTCAACGGCGTGCCGGGTGCCGACTGGTACGTAGCGCTGGTGCTCGACAAGGACACGGCGCTGGCGATGCTCAGCGAGTTCCGCACCTCGGCGTTGATTGCCATGGCCATTGCCGTGGTGTTCATCATCGCCTTGCTGGGCATGTTGATCCGCGTGTTGATGCAACCGCTGTTGACCATGGGTCGCGCCATGCATGACATCGCCGAAGGCGAAGGCGACCTGACCCGGCGCCTGACCATCCACGGCCACGATGAATTCGGCGCGTTGGGCACATCTTTCAACCGCTTTGTTGAGCGTATCCATACATCGATCCGTGAAGTGGCTTCGGCCACCGGTCAGGTCAACGAAGTCGCCTTGCGCGTAGTCAGTGCCTCCAATTCATCGATGTTCAACTCTGATCAACAAGCCTCGCGCACCAGCAGCGTGGCCGCAGCCATCAACCAACTCGGCGCCGCCGCCCAGGAAATCGCTCAGAACGCCGCCCTCGCCTCGCAACACTCAAGCGAGGCCCGCAGCCTGGCCGAAGACGGCCAGCAAGTGGTGGATAAAACCATCAGCGCGATGCAACAGCTCTCGGCGAAGATCAGCGATTCCTGCGGCAACATCGAAACCCTGAACAGCAACACGGTGAACATCGGACAGATTCTTGAAGTGATCACCAGCATTTCGCAGCAAACCAACCTGCTCGCCCTGAACGCCGCCATCGAGGCAGCCCGGGCCGGTGAAGCCGGGCGCGGCTTCGCAGTCGTGGCCGATGAGGTGCGCAACCTGGCCCACCGCACCCAGGACTCGGCGCAGCAAGTGCAAAAGATGATCGAAGAGCTACAGGTCGGCGCGCGTGAAGCGGTACTGACCATGACCGACAGCCAACGCCAGAGCGAAAGCAGCGTCGGCATTGCCAACCAGGCCGGCGAGCGCCTGGGCAGCGTGACCCAGCGCATTGGCGAGATCGACGGCATGAACCAATCGGTAGCCACCGCCACCGAAGAACAGACCGCCGTGGTGGAGTCGATCAATGTCGACATCAGCGAGATCAACACGCTGAACCAGGAAGGCGTGGAAAACCTGCAAGCCACGTTGCGCGCCTGTTCAGACCTGGAACAGCAGGCGGCGCGGTTGAAGCAGTTGGTGGGGAGTTTCCGAATCTAGCGCTTTTGCGGGCCCTTTCGCGAGCAAGCCCGCTCCCACATTGGAATGCGGACTCCTGTGGGAGCGGGCTTGCTCGCGAAGGCGGCAGCCGCTACACCAAGACCATCAGAACCTGGACCCAGGCCTGTTCAAGAATTCCACTTCCTCCGCCGTAGATTCCCTTCCCAACACCGCATTGCGATGGGGAAACCGTCCAAACCGCGCAATGATCTTCTGATGCCGCTCGGCATAATCGAGATTGTCTTCGAACACCGCCGCTTCCGGCTGCTCGCGAACCAGGTCGATAAACCGCGACACGGCCTCGTTCTGCACGGCCAGGTTTTCGCAGTGCTCGAGCACCAGATAGATGAAGACGCGTTGGATGGGTTTGAGTTGCCGGTCGAAACCCGCCGCCATACCCTGGGCCACCAGCGCTTGGGCGCGCAGGTCTCCGGCGAAAGCTTTGGGAGTATCGCGGAAGATCATCCGCGGCAATTGGTCAAGCAGCAATACCAGGGCCAGCCAACCTTCGGGGCGTTGCGCCCAGTCGGTCAATTCGCCGGCCAGCGCTTGTTCGACCTGATCGCCAAAACGCTCCCGCGCCTGGCGATCATGGCCCTTGCCGAACCACAGCTTGCCCTTTTCAGCGGCTATATCGTCCGGTGCCTCGGCTGAACCGAACCACCAACCGAGCAACGGCTGCCAGGGCTGGGCCATGGTTTATTCCTTGTGGTAGGCCGTGGCGCGGGCCACTTCTTCTTTCGATCCCAGGAATACCGCCACGCGCTGGTGCAGGCCTTCAGGCTGGATGTCGAGAATGCGCTGATGGCCGTCAGTAGAAGCACCACCGGCCTGCTCCACCAGGAACGACATCGGGTTGGCTTCATACATCAGGCGCAGCTTGCCCGGCTTGGTCGGTTCGCGGCTGTCGCGTGGGTACATGAACAGGCCGCCACGGTTCAGGATACGGTGTACGTCGGCGACCATCGCGGCGACCCAACGCATGTTGTAGTTCTTCTTCAGCGGACCTTCTTCGCCTGCCAGCAACTCGCTGACGTAGCGTTGCACCGGGGCTTCCCAGTGACGCTGGTTGGACATGTTGATGGCGAATTCCTGAGTGGTTTCAGGGATGGTGATGTCTTCGTGAGTCAGTACGAAGCTGCCCATCTCGCGATCCAGGGTGAAACCTTTGACGCCATCGCCCAGGGTCAGTACCAGCATGGTCTGAGGGCCGTAGATCGCATAACCGGCGGCGACCTGCGCGGTGCCTGGTTGCAGAAAGGCCTTTTCGTTCAGGGCTTCGTTCTGGCTAAGGTATTCGTTCGGGCAGCGCAGCACCGAGAAAATGGTACCGACCGGTGCGTTGATGTCGATGTTCGACGAGCCGTCCAATGGATCGAACACCAGCAGGTAAGCGCCCTTGGGGTACTTGCCCGGGATCTGGTAGGCATTGTCCATTTCCTCGGATGCCATGCCGGCCAGGTGACCGCCCCACTCGTTGGCTTCAAGCAGGATTTCGTTGGACAGCACGTCGAGCTTCTTCTGCACTTCGCCCTGTACGTTTTCCGTGCCCATGCTGCCCAGGACACCACCCAGGGCGCCTTTGGATACGGCGTGGCTGATTTCCTTGCACGCACGCGCCACCACTTCGATCAAAAAGCGCAGATCGGCAGGGGTGTTGTTGCTGCGGGTCTGCTCAATCAAATAGCGACTCAAGGTAACGCGGGACATGGACGGCTCCGAAGAATAGGGGGCGGAAAAACCTGCGCAGTTTAGCGCGAGTCGGGACTTAATTCCTCCTATGAGACGGGGAATGGAGGAATGAGTTCACGGGGTGGCAGCTCGCTTGGATATTTGTGTCGATTGAGAGGACGCCATCGCGAGCAAGCTCGCTTCCACAATAGATCGCGTTCGTCGAAACAACTCGGTCAACTGTGGGAGCGAGCTTGCTCGCGATGAACGCACCTCAGCTCTTGACCGGCGGCTTGCGCAACAAGCTGAAGGCCATCGTCGCGAGGAACAGCACACTGAGCAGCAACACCGCCCACAAGCCGATTTTCTTCCAGTTGGTATCGACCGTAGCCGGCGCGGCCACGGTTACAGCCGTCGGTGTCGCGGTGGTCGTGCCGTTCACTGTCGCCGTCCCCAGAGTCGCCAGCCGCGATGGCCGGTAATCGGGCACCAGTGTGGACAAGGGCAGGCTGGCCGCCTTCACGGTCGCGCTGCCCAGCGCCAGGCTGAACGGCCCTTCGCCACGCGCCAGGAACACCACTTGGCTCGGGCGCACTGCAAAACGCAGCGCCGGGGCCTGGTCGCCAAGACCGCCGCCCCGCTCGTCCACGGTCAGCTTCAGTTGCTGCACGGTCTGGCCGTCCAACTGCAGTTGGTTTTGCACGACATCCTGGCCGTTCTGGGTCAGGCGGTACAGCAAACCACTGGTCATCGGCTGCCAGGGATGGCTGCTCTCACGTCGCCCGGCCAGGGTCACCGGCGCCAGGCTGTTGGCCTGGCTCAGTTCCACCTGCACCTGTTCAAGATTCAACCCCATGGGCAACTGCCAGGTGTATTCACCGGCCTTCGTGGTGCTGCCGGCCAAAGGCTGTGACCAGACCAGCGGCAACGGCAGGCTTTCACGACTGGCGCTTTGCAACTGCGCCGAGGTCAGCACCGGTGCGGAGGATGGCGAATCCCATAACAGTCGAAGGTAGCGTGCCGATTGTCCCGGCAGGCTCACCTCATGTTGCTCGACCCGCTCATCGGCAAAGGTCAGCCGCGCCACTTGGCCTTCGCCCCACGCCTGCCAGTTCTGCAAATCGTCGCTGGCTTCGATGGTAAACCGCTGGAAACCGTCGCGTTCGCTGGTCCAGTCCAGAATCAACTGTTGCAAGGGCGCCTTGATCGCGCTGGCATCCAGCAGCCACCCGCGCAGTTCCTCTTCCCCCGCTTCGAGCCGGCTGGATGGCTGGACCTCCACCAGCGTACCGTTGGCGTTCGACTGCACCCGCACGCTGGGGGCGCGCTCGTTGTCATCGGCGGCGTTGTACAGCGGAAACCATTTCACGTCGGTGAGGGTGCGGTTCTCGCGACTCTGGGCCGTTTCGCGGACCAGCGCATAGGCCTGGGCCTGCCCGGCCGCGTTGAAGACTCGCAGGTCGCTCAGGTCGGTCTGCCGCGCTTGCAGTTGGACCTCCAGGGGCAACGGGAGACGATACCAAGGTCCTTCACCGCTCAAGGCCAACGGCACTTGGTGGGCGAAGTCCGCCGGCTTTTCCTGGGCCATGGCCGACAAGGCTACCCATAACCCGACCACACCCAGTCCGATCCGACTCAACTTGCAACTCAAGATGACACTCCCTCACTGACAGGCATCGGCGGCTCGGCCGGCGAAGCCGTTTCCGGACGCTTGGGCGGCAGCGGCGCGAAGTAGCCCACCACCAGCAACAGTACCCCCACGCCGATGAACGACACGATCCGCGCCAGACCGCCACGGTTACTCAACTCGACAAAGAACAGCTTGGCCACCACCACGGCAATCAACGCCGCGCCGATCAGCCACACCTCGCGGCGATGCCGCAGGTGCCCGCCGATCATCAGGCCCAGGGCAATCAGGGTCCAGACGATGGATAGCCCAGCCTGTACGAACATGGATTCGAGCAACGCATCCAATTGGAACGGTATCCCCATCCAATGGTGAGCACTGCGCATGACCACAGCGGTGAAGAACATGAACAGCGACACACCGGCGATCAATTGGGCGACCTGATCGGCATACGCCCAACGAACCGTCAGTTGCCCCACTGCACTGCGGGCCCATACGTAGACGCCGAACAGGGCAAACAGCAAGCCCAACTCCAGCGGGTTCAGCAGCGGCACGTAGGGCAAGGGTTCAGCGGTGCCGTCGCTGAAGGTGTTGGCCAGCCAGAACCAGCCAAGCATCAGCAGGGCCAGGGGCGCCGCCGCGTAGACGAGATACTCCCGCGACTGCGCCGATATCGGCCAAGGCCAGGCCCGCGGCGCGGCCATCAGCACCAGGTAAAGGCTCGGCAGGATCGCCCACCCCAACCAGCGCCAGGCATTGTATTGCTCGGACAACAGCAGCAAGCCGTAACGCAGCTCCAGCGCCAGCACACCGATCAGCAGCCAGCAGCCGAGCACATGAGCAGTGCTACGGGCCCGGGCCGGCAGCATCGAAGCCAGGCGTTTGAGCGACAGGAAATGCGCGCCGAACACCAGCAGCCAAGCGAGCCAGCCAAAATCCGCCGCCGGGTGATAACGGCTGTGCCAGGTCGCGACCAACACACAGCCCGCCGCCGGAATCAGCAAGGTACACAGCAAGCCCAGGGAGGGCCATTTCAAACGCTGGGCCAGGACGGTCCACACCGCCACACTGAGCGCCGCGAGCACCAGCAACAGGCTGCCTTGCAGGTTCACCGGGGCGAAGCGCAGCACTTCGCTGACCCACGCCAGCGCCCACCAGCCGGCGCCCCAGACCAGCAACACCTCGGACAAGCGCTGCAAGCTCGAAACGTCGAAAACGGTGTCCGATTGACCCCGTTGCAGGCGCCACGCACCGATCAGCGCCACCAGCCCCAGCACCAGCGGCGTCCAGAAGCCACTGTGGGCCAGGGGCCGCAAGCCTTCGGCATCGAGCGTCCCCAGCAAGGCCGGCCCCGCCACCAGGAATGCCGCGCCGCCCACCAGTTGCAGCAACAGACCGAATACAAAGCTCATGCGCTGCTTCAGGTACAAGCTCAACCAGATGATCAACAGGCCACTGACGGCCCATACGCCACTCGCCGTCTGCCAAGGCAGGACGAACAGCACAGCAAGGTTGATCAGCACCAGCCCCGCCAGCAACACGACAGACAACCCACGCAGCAAACGTACGTCCTTGCGCACCATATCGTCGCGCGCCGCCAGCAACATACCGCCGATCAACGCCAGGCCGATCAGCGAGGCACTGAGCAAACCGCTCCAGCCGGCGTCGAACACCGCCGCCGAATCGCCCTCGGCACCACGCAAGCGCATCAGGAACAACGCACCACCCAACAACTGCACGGCAAACGCGGTGAACAGGAAACTGCGCGATTGCAGGCGCAGGCCGACGAACAGCGTCGCCAACCCCGCCAGCGCCCAGGTGATCGCAGTGCCATGGGTGAAGAAAAACAACGGCGCCAGCAGATAAAGAAAACTCAGGCCCAACACCGCCAGCACCGGCTGACCCTGACGCTCCCAGCCATGGGTATGCTCGGGCGCTGCCTTGCGCAATTGAAGGAAACTGAACAGCAGCGCACCACCGATCATCAAGGCGCCCAGCGCGGGGGCATCGAGCAGGCTGCTTTCGCCGAAGCTCAACTCGCCGAGGAAGGCCCGCGCCGCACCCAACTGCAACAACAGGGCAAAAGCGCGTGCCAATGGTCGGTGTTGACGCAATCCCAACCAGAAAATCCCGGCGCCTTCCACGGCCCAGGCTGCCGAAGTCCAGCGGGCATCGAGACCAAGGGGAATAGCCAGGCTGGCGAAAATCACGCCCAGGGCCAGGCAGGTTTCAGCCAGCAGCAAGGCCCGCCCCCCCATCAATACCCGCGCCAGCCCCATGTAGATCGCGCCCAGGGCCAGGGCACTGAACGCCGCGGCAAACTCCAGGTGCTGCACCAGCGCATACTGCAGGCCGAACCCCACCAGCGGTGGGCCGAACAGCATCGTGCCGTCCACATAGTCGCCGTTGCGCGCCGACCAGCGCAGCAATGCCTCGCGGCTGTCACCCTCGGGCGCGCCCGTGGTTTCCAGCAGCTTGCGACGCGTGAACAGCAGGCCGATCGCCAGGTACATCAGGAAGAACACAATCAGAAATGGCTCGGTGCTCCAAAACAGCTCGGGCGTGTAGGAGCGCAGGCCCCAGGCGATACCGATGCCGAAAGTACCGACGAAGCCGATCAGGTTGAGCAGACGCCAGGCCTTGAACCAGGCAATGGCGAGAATGCCGGTGTTGAGCAGGATGAAATAGCTGAACAGCGCAACGTGATTGCCGCTCCCAGTGGAGGTCAGGATCGGCGCGGCAAACCCACCCAGAGCGGCCACCGCTGCCAGGCCCAAGGCATTCTGGGTCACCGCCAGGATCGCCGAGAACACCGTGACCGCCACCAGCAAGCCCAGGGCTGCCTTCGAGTCGAGCAGTGGATGCAGACGCATGGCGGCGAACACGGTCAGGTACAACACCGCAATGCCGGTACCCTGGAGCATCAGCGCATAGCTGCCATTGCGCTGGCGCAGCCACCAGCCCAGGCCCAACAGGCCCAGCGCACTGGCCGCGACGCCGGCGTAACGCAGCTCGATCGGCACCACCATGCCTTCGGTGGCATAACGCAGCAGGAACGCCAGGCCGAGGAACAACAGCACCACGCCGACCCGCAACACGGTATTGCCGCCAAACAGCCAGTTGCGCGCACCGGCCATGGCGCGCTCGATGAAATTCGGGCCCCGTGGCGCTGCCGGTTGCGCGGCAATCGGTTCCACTGGCTCGAATTCACGGGACTCGCGCCTGGAGCGAGCAGGTGCCGGGGTCCAGACGTCGTCGGGCAATGGCTGGCTGGCCTGCGTAGCCGTCGCCGGCTTGGGCGCAAGATCGGGCGGCAGTTCCCAGACCAGCTCGGGTTCCGGTTCCGGTTCCGGCTCCGGTTCGGTGCGGGCGACAGGCTCGGGGACCTGGGCCGCGGTGACCTTGGCCGCGGTGACTGGGGGCGCCGTCGCGGGATCAGGGGCAGCATGCAACGTGCCGCGCTCCAGCACCGCCAGACGTGCCTCCAGCGAGACCAGCTCTTGCTGAGCCGCTTGCAGCAAAACCTGTTGCCGGGCGGCCTCGGACCCCAGGTACCTGATACGAAACACTTGGGCGATGCCAAGCCCCACCAACGCGCCTATCAGCGCATCGGCGAGCGACTCATCCACCACCCAGCCAAGAGCCAGGCCCAACAGTGTCAAGATCCATTGCATGGTTGATATCCCTAAGCGGCCCGTTGCGGGCATGACCGGGGCATTTGTGCCTGGATCAGTCTAGTGGAACAACCCAATATCCTGTGGGAGCGGGCTTGCTCGCGAAAGCGGTGTGTCAGGCGACTTCAACTCAGCCTGGCACACCGCTTTCGCGAGCAAGCCCGCTCCCACAATGGATGGGTGCATCCCCAATCTCTGAATCACGCCACAAAGTCCGGCGAAACTGGCGCTTAGTATATCGACGAAGCCCAACCGTCGTTGGGCTTCGCTCACATTTCTGACAGCTAAGGCTATTCCAGCGCCTTCCAGATGTCGGTGGCGTATTCGCGGATGGTCCGGTCGGAGGAGAACCAGCCCATGCGCGCCGTGTTGAGCACCGCCGAGCGCCACCATTGCTTGGAGTCGTGCCAGCGCTCCTCGACCTTGGCCTGGGCATGCCAGTACGAGTCGAAATCGGCGCAGACCAGGAAGCGGTCGTAGTCCACCAGCGAATCCACCAGCCCGGTGTAGCGCATCGGATCGTCCGGGGAAAACACCCCGCCACGGATCGCCTGCAACACGTCGTTGAGGCGATGGGAGGCGGCGATGTCCGGCGCGGCGCTGAATTCGCCGTTGCGCTTGCGGGCTTCGACCTGCTCGGCAGTCAAGCCGAAGATAAACATGTGCTCGCCGCCCACGCGCTCGTGCATTTCCACGTTGGCGCCGTCCATGGTCCCGATGGTCAGCGCGCCGTTGAGGCCGAACTTCATGTTGCTGGTGCCCGATGCTTCAAAGCCGGCGGTGGAAATCTGCTCCGACAGGTCCGCCGCCGGAATGATGCTCTCGGCCAAGCTGACGTTGTAATTGGGCAGGAACACCACTTTGAGCAGGCCACGCACGGTCGGGTCGTTGTTCACCACCCGGGCGATGTCATTGGTCAACTTGATGATTAGCTTGGCCTGGTGATAGCTGGCGGCGGCCTTGCCGGCGAAGATCTTCACCCGCGGTACCCAGTCCACTTCCGGCTCGGCGCGGATCGCCTGGTACAGCGCCACCGTGTGCATCAGGTTGAGCAACTGACGCTTGTACTCGTGGATCCGCTTGACCTGTACGTCGAACATTGCCGCCGGGTTGACGGCAATCCCCAGCCGCTCATGGATCAGGTAGGCCAGGGCCTTCTTGCTGTGCAGGCGCTGCTCGGCGAACTGTTTGCGGAATGCCGGCTTATCGGCGAACGGCTCCAGTTCGATCAGGCGCTCCTCGGGATTGTCGAGCACGCTCGGGCCCAGCGCATCGACCATCATCGAGGTCAGTTCCGGGTTGGCCTGGAACAGCCAGCGGCGGAAGGTGATGCCGTTGGTCTTGTTGTTGATCCGCTCCGGGTAGAGCTTGTGCAGCTCGGAGAACACCGTACTGCGCATCAACTGTGTGTGCAGCCCGGACACACCGTTGACGCTGTGGGAGCCCAGGAACGCCAGGTTGCCCATGCGCACCCGACGACCGTTGTCTTCTTCAATCAGCGAGACCGAACGCAGCACGTCGAAATCATGCACGCCCTTGGCCCTCAGCGAATCGATGTGCTGGGCGTTGATCAGGTAGATGATCTGCATGTGCCGGGGCAGCATGCGCTCCATCAGCCCCACCGGCCAGGTTTCCAAGGCTTCGGGCAGCAGCGTGTGGTTGGTGTACGACAGCGTGTCCTGGGTGATCTGCCAGGCGGCGTCCCAGGCCACGTCATAGACATCTACCAGTTGGCGCATCAATTCGGCCACGGCGATGGAGGGGTGGGTGTCGTTGAGCTGGATCGCGGCGTGATCTCCCAGGGTCAACACCGAGGTGTGCATGTTGCGATGACGACGCAGCAGGTCCTGCAGCGAGGCGGCGACAAAGAAATATTCCTGGCGCAAACGCAGTTCCTGGCCGGCCTCGGTGCTGTCGGCGGGGTAAAGCACGCGGGAAATACTTTCGGCCCGTGCCACTTCAGCCACGGCGCCCAAGTGGTCGCCAGCATTGAAGCGTTCCAGGTGCAGGTCTTCCACGGCCCGGGCACGCCACAGGCGCAAGGTGTTGACACTCGCACCGCGCCAGCCCACCACCGGGGTGTCATAGGCAATGGCTCGCACGGTTTCCCCTGGCGTCCAGACCTGTCGGGTCTTGCCGGTGTCGTCGGTCACCGTCTCGACACTGCCGCCGAAGCCGATCGGGTAGACCACCTCCGGCCGTTCGAACTCCCATGGGTTGCCGAAATCCAGCCAGTGCTCGGTCTGCTCCTGCTGCCAGCCGTCGACGATGGCCTGGCGGAACAGGCCGTGCTCATAGCGGATGCCGTAACCGTGCCCGGCGATACCCAGGGTGGACATGCTCTCCATGAAGCACGCCGCCAATCGGCCAAGGCCACCGTTGCCGAGCGCGGCATCGGGTTCGAGCGTGCGGATGCGCTCCAGGTCCACGCCCAACTCCGTCAGCGCTTCGCGAGCGGTATCCAGCAGGCCGAGGTTGCTCAGGCTGTCATAGAGCAAGCGCCCGATGAGAAATTCCAGGGAGAGGTAATAAACGCGCTTCTGGCCCTTGCGGTAGATCTGCCGCGTGTGGTCCATCCAGTGCTCGACCATATGGTCGCGAGCGGCGAGGGCAATGGCTTCGAACCAATCGTGATCAAACGCATGATCGGGGTCCTTGCCGACGGCATAAGTGAGTTTGGTCAACACAGCGTCGCGAAATGCGGCCACTTCAGCTTCGCGAACAAGCGGTTCTTGAGTCATGGATAAGACCTCGAACGAACAGGGAATTGTCTGAGCCTAGACGGTCTGACAGACGGCGCAGGCGCTTGGTTCGGTGGTTTTCCCCTCGCGCCGGAGAATCGTCGCCAGGGAATTGCCGGATGGGCGAATGAATGCAGGGGGCGTGCCGCTACTGAAGGGGTTGGTCGGGATCGAAAAAAAATCGGCGGATGGTCGTTCAAAATTTCACCAGTCCCGGTATGATCGCGCGCCCTGACGCATGCTGGTAAACCTTGATGATGAAGCCCAACCTGATCGCCGCCGCGGAGATCGACCGACTCGATACCTGGGCCAAATATTCCGCCCCGATGTGCGGCTCCTGCGTGTCGAGCTGCTGCACGCTGCCGGTCGAGGTCAAGATCAAGGACCTGATCCGGATCGGCATCGTCGATGAGTTCGAACTGGGTGACCCACCGAAGAACATCGCCAAGCGCCTGCAAAAGGAAGGCATCGTCGAGCGCTACAACCAGAAGTCCGAAATCTTCACGCTCCAGCGCATGAGCAACAACGATTGCCTTTATCTGGACCGCAAGAGTCGGCTGTGCACCATTTACGAGAAGCGCCCGGACACCTGCCGCAACCACCCACGCATCGGGCCACGGCCAGGGTATTGCGCGTACAAGCCCAAGGAAGTGGAGCGCGAGCGTAATCCGCGGACGTTGGATCGGTTTTGATCAGTTGGCGCCTGATCTGACGCCTTCGCGAGCAAGCCCGCTCCCACAAGGGCAGCGCTGAACCTGTGGGAGCGGGCTTGCTCGCGAAGAGGCCATTACAGGCACCCCATAAAACCCAGGCATAAAAAAAACGCCCCCGATCTCACGACCGGGGGCGTTTTTCATTCAGCCGGAGCTAAACGATCAAGCCTTGGCTTTCTTGGCAGCGCGGGTACGCTCGCCTTCGTCCAGGATCTTCTTGCGAAGACGGATGGACTTAGGTGTCACTTCGCACAATTCATCGTCCTGGATGAATTCCAGAGCCTGTTCCAGGGTGAAGCGAACAGGTGGAACCAGAGCGATGGTTTCGTCTTTACCCGAAGCACGCATGTTGTCGAGCTTCTTGCCCTTGGTAGGGTTGACACCCAGGTCGTTGTCACGGCTGTTCAGACCGACGATCTGGCCGTTGTAGATTTCCTGGCCGTGCTCGACGAACAGCTTGCCACGCGCCTGGAGGGTTTCCAGGGAGTAGGTCAGCGCCTTGCCGGTTTCGACCGATACCAGGACGCCGTTCTGACGGCCGGACATGTGGCCGGACTTCATGGTGTCGTAGCGATCGAAGATCGAGGTCAGGATGCCAGCACCGTTGGTCAGGGTCAGGAACTGGTTACGGAAGCCGATCAGGCCACGCGCCGGGATGTTGTATTCCAGGCGCACACGGCCCTTGCCATCCGGGGACATGTTGGTCAGGTCGCCCTTACGCAGACCCATCTCTTCCATCACCTTGCCCTGGGATTCCTCAGGGATGTCGATGGTGACGTTCTCGAACGGTTCCTGCTTGACGCCGTCAACGACGCGGATGATCACTTCCGGACGACCTACGGCCATTTCGAAGCCTTCGCGACGCATGGTTTCGATCAGTACCGAGAGGTGCAGCTCACCACGGCCGGAAACCTTGAACTTGTCGGCCGAATCGCCTTCTTCAACGCGCAGCGCCACGTTGTACAGCAGCTCCTTGTCCAGACGCTCCTTGATGTTACGGGAGGTCACGAACTTGCCTTCCTTGCCGCAGAACGGCGAGTCGTTGACCTGGAAGGTCATGGAAACGGTCGGCTCGTCCACGGTCAGAGGCTTCATCGCCTCGACAGCGTTCGGATCGCACAGGGTGTCGGAGATGAACAGCTCTTCGAAGCCGCTGATGCAGACGATATCGCCGGCTGCCGCTTCTTCGACGTCCACGCGGTGCAGGCCGTGGTGACCCATCAGCTTCAGGATACGACCGTTGCGCTTCTTGCCGTCGACATCGATCGCCACCACCGGGGTGTTTGGCTTGATGCGACCACGGGCGATACGGCCAACACCGATCACACCCAGGAAGCTGTTGTAGTCCAGGGCCGAAATCTGCATCTGGAACGGACCGTCACGGTCAACCGATGGCGCCGGTACGTTGTCGACGATCGACTGGTACAGCGGGGTCATGTCTTCCGCCATGGCGGTGTGGTCCAGGCCGGCGATACCGTTCAGGGCCGAGGCGTAGACGACCTGGAAGTCCAGTTGTTCGTCGGTGGCACCCAGGTTGTCGAACAGGTCGAAGATCTGGTCCAGGACCCAGTCAGGACGCGCGCCCGGACGGTCGACCTTGTTGATCACGACGATCGGCTTGAGACCGGCTTCGAAAGCCTTCTTGGTCACGAAGCGGGTCTGCGGCATAGGGCCGTCCTGGGCATCCACCAGCAGCAGCACGGAGTCGACCATCGACATCACGCGCTCTACTTCACCGCCGAAGTCGGCGTGGCCGGGGGTGTCCACGATGTTGATGTGGTAGCCGTTCCAGTTGATGGCGGTGTTTTTCGCCAGGATGGTAATACCGCGCTCTTTTTCCTGGTCGTTGGAGTCCATCACGCGCTCGTCGTTGAGCTCGTTGCGCTCCAGGGTGCCGGATTGGCGCAGGAGTTTGTCAACCAGGGTGGTCTTACCATGGTCAACGTGGGCGATGATGGCGATGTTGCGTAGATTTTCGATCACTTGTGTATCTCGATCAGAGGATTCGGTGTGCTGACAGGTCGTGGCAGCGATTTACGTTGAGTCCGACAAAGCCGTTACAGCTTGCCGGCGGCGTCGGGGGGCCGGTGACGCAGGCCACAGGCAAACAGCCCCGGGCACTTAGCTCGGTCGATAAACGCGCACATTGGCATGCCCCTCACTGAGCAAATGGTGGGCATGCAGGCGACTCATCACGCCTTTGTCGCAATACAGCAGGTACTGGCGAGTAGGGTCCAGTTCCTTGAAACGCGCGTTCACGGCATAGAACGGCATCGTTTGTACCTCGACGCCGGCGACGCTCAGCGGGTCGTCCTCAGCGTCATCCGGGTGGCGGATGTCGATGATGATCTGACCGGCCAGCGCTTCGCCGACTTCTTCAACCTGGATGTCCTGGCCCAATTCATCGATCACCCGATCGATCGGCACCAGCCTGGCGTTTTCGATCGCACGATCGAGCACCGCCATGTCGAATTCTTTCTCTTCATGCTCCACGCGCCCACGCTTGGCGGCCGTCTTCGGATTGACCGAAATGACCCCGCAGTATTCCGGCATGTGCCGGGCAAAGTCGGCGGTGCCGATGGCGTCGGCCGTGTCGATGATGTCCTGCTTGTGGCTCGCGATCAGCGGGCGCAGCACCAGTTTTTCGGTAACACAGTCGATGACAGACAGGTTTGGCAGCGTCTGGCTCGACACCTGGGAAATCGCCTCGCCGGTGACCAGCGCGTCGATGTGCAGGCGGTCGGCGATGCTCGACGCGGCACGCAACATCATACGCTTCAAAATGACGCCCATATGACTGTCGTCGACTTTGCCGAGAATCTCGCCCAGGACTTCCTCGAACGGCACACTCACAAATAACACGCGCTGGGAGCTGCCGTACTTCTTCCAGATGAAGTGCGCCACTTCCATTACGCCCAGTTCATGGGCACGCCCGCCAAGGTTGAAGAAGCAGAAATGGCTCATCAGCCCGCGCCGCATGATCTGGTAGGCCGCCACTGTCGAGTCGAAGCCACCGGACATCAGCACCAGCGTCTGCTCCAGCGCGCCCAGCGGATAGCCGCCGATGCTGTCGTGCTGGCTGTGGATCACGAACAAACGTTGGTCGCGAATTTCGATGCGCACTTCGATCTGCGGTTCTTTCAGGGAGATGCCGGCGGCACCGCATTGCCGGCGCAGTTGGCTGCCGACGTACTTCTCCACGTCCATGGAACTGAACGGGTGTTTGCCGGCACGCTTGCAGCGCACCGAAAAAATCTTGCCAGCCAACGCATCGCCATAATGAAGCTTGCATTTGGCGACGATGTCGTCGAAGTCCCCCAGCGGATATTCGTCGACCTGCAGGAAATGCGCGATGCCCGGCATGCAGCTCAGGCGCTCGGTCATTTCCTTCAAGACCTTGGGTTCGCTGACGCGCGTTTCCAGCTCGAGGTTGTCCCACACGCCGTTCACCACCACGACCGGGTCCAGATCACGGAGCACGGCGCGAATGTTCTTGGCCAACTGGCGGATAAAACGCGTCCGGACCGGGCGGCTCTTGATGGTGATCTCGGGGAAGACTTTTACGATTAGTTTCATGAAAAACAGCGCGCGAACGGCCAGCCGAAAAAGGGGGGCGCGGATTATAGCGGAAATTGCTCAAGGTTTAACCAGTTAATATACAGACGGTTTTATTGCACCAAAATGGATCACCTATACTGATGATCGCCACATTACAGTGCGCGATTGTCCGACAATCCCCGTTTTCGGCCCTCTGAAAGCGTGGGTTTGGTGCAAAAAACCCATGCTGGGGCACTGGCATGCAATTTGCTCCCTTGTGAGGCAGGTTGCCTTGGCCGAGTATTCGCGCCGGCATCACTCATATTCAGGGCACACCATTACCGCCCGAAGCCACCCGGAGGACATATGTCGAAGTCGGTTCAACTCATCAAAGATCATGACGTCAAGTGGATTGATCTGCGCTTCACTGACACCAAAGGCACTCAACATCACGTGACCATGCCGGCCCGTGATGCGCTGGATGACGATTTCTTCGAAATCGGCAAGATGTTCGACGGTTCCTCCATCTCTGGCTGGAAAGGCATCGAAGCCTCCGACATGATCCTGATGCCGGACGACGAAACTGCGGTCCTGGACCCGTTCACCGAAGAGCCGACCCTGATCCTGGTCTGCGACATCATCGAACCTTCGACCATGCAAGGCTATGACCGCGACCCACGCGCCATCGCCCACCGTGCCGAGGAATACCTGAAGTCCACCGGTATCGGCGACACCGCTTTCTTCGGTCCAGAGCCTGAGTTCTTCATCTTCGACTCGGTCAAGTTCAAGTCCGACATCTCCGGTTCCATGTTCAAAATCTTCTCCGAACAAGGTTCGTGGATGTCCGACCAGGACGTGGAAGGCGGTAACAAAGGCCACCGTCCAGGCGTGAAAGGCGGTTACTTCCCGGTTCCACCGTTCGATTTCGACCACGAGATCCGTACCTCCATGTGCAACGCACTGGAAGAAATGGGCCAGACCGTCGAAGTTCACCACCACGAAGTGGCGACTGCCGGCCAGAACGAAATCGGTGTGAAATTCAACACGCTGGTCAAGAAAGCTGACGAAGTCCAGACCCTGAAATACGTTGTACACAACGTTGCCGACGCTTATGGCCGCACCGCGACCTTCATGCCGAAGCCTCTGTACGGCGACAACGGTTCGGGCATGCACGTTCACATGTCGATCTCCAAGGACGGCAAGAACACCTTCGCAGGCGAAGGCTATGCCGGTCTGTCGGACACCGCCCTGTACTTCATCGGCGGTATCATCAAGCACGGTAAGGCCCTGAACGGCTTCACCAACCCGTCGACCAACTCCTACAAGCGTCTGGTTCCTGGCTTCGAAGCTCCGGTCATGCTGGCCTACTCGGCTCGCAACCGTTCCGCCTCGATCCGTATTCCTTACGTGAACAGCCCTAAGGCGCGCCGCATCGAAGCCCGCTTCCCGGACCCGGCTGCCAACCCGTACCTGGCCTTCGCTGCACTGATGATGGCCGGTCTGGACGGTATCCAGAACAAGATCCACCCTGGCGATGCCGCCGACAAAAACCTGTATGACCTGCCGCCTGAAGAGGCCAAGGAAATCCCACAGGTTTGCGGTAGCCTGAAAGAAGCCCTGGAAGAGCTGGACAAGGGCCGTGCGTTCCTGACCAAGGGCGGCGTATTCAGCGACGACTTCATCGACGCTTACATCGCACTGAAAAGCGAAGAAGAAATCAAGGTTCGCACCTTCGTACACCCACTGGAATATGAGCTGTACTACAGCTGCTGATCCGGTAGCGTCGCCCCACGCGGCGTGAATAAGAGAGGCCTCCTTCGGGAGGCCTTTTTTGTGGGCGCGATATACGTGCATCATGCTCCACCCCCGGAAAACGAGAGATCGTCCATGACTTTGCGCTCCAAGCTCTGCCTTGCCCTCTCAGCGGCGTTGATGGCCACTGCCGCCAACGCCACCCCAGCCCCCGATGCCCTTACCCCTTTGCTTAACGCCATTAGCGAACGCATCGCCATCGCCGATCAGGTGGCCTTGAGCAAATGGGACAGCCATAAACCGGTGGAAGACCGTCAGCGCGAGCGCGAAGTCATCGCCGCCGCTGTCGCCCAGGCGCCGGTCTATAAGCTGACGGCCGAAACCGTGGAGACGTTCTTTGCAGCGCAGATAGAAGCCAACAAATTCGTGCAGTACGTCCACCTGTCCGACTGGGCCATGGAGGGCAAGACCCCGGACATGCCACGCGCCGACCTGGTGAACCAGATCCGCCCGCAACTCGACCGCTTGCAAAAACGCCTGCTGCAGCAACTGGCCGATTTCTCCCCCTACCGCACCGACCCGCAATGCCCGCAATGGATCGCCCGGGCCACTCACCACAACAAGCAGCACCCGATACGCCGGCTCGCCCTGATCCGCGCGACTGCGGAGTTGTGCATCACACCCCCAAAAGCCTGACCCAACCCATTCCCCTGTGGGAGCGAGCAGGCTCGCTCCCACAGGGGGTTCACCGGGGTCAATGCGCAACCATTTGGGCCAACCGCCCTCCCTGACCTATGCTGGAACCCAACACTTTCATTTCTCGGTTGATTTTATGGGTCGTGGTTTTCCAGGCGTTCTGTTGTTGCTGTTGGCGCTGCCTGCGGCGGCGCAAATCTACAAATACACCGACGCCAACGGCAACACCGCCTACAGCAACCAGCCGCCTGATGGCGTGCCGGCCCAGGCGGTCGAGCTGCCACCGCTCAACAGCATCGAACCCCAAGGCCCGGGTAGCCCGGAAACTCCAACGCCCCCTGCAATCAATGAAAAGCCGCGCAACGCCTACCAAACGCTGGAGTTGACAGACATTCCCACCGAAGAAGCCCTGCGCGCCAACAACGGCACCTTCACCGTCGGCGTCCGGGCCCAGCCACGCCTGCAAAGCCCACATCGGTTCAGACTTCTATTGAATGGCCAGCCCTATGGCCAGCCGACCAATGTGCCGCGGCTACAGTTGGTGAATATCGACCGAGGCGAGCACAGCCTGGCGGTCCAGGTCATCGATGGGGATACCGTCGTGCAGCAAAGCGAAACCGTCACGTTCACGGTACAACGGGTGCACCGGCCATGATCCGCTGGATGCTCCTGAGCCTGGCCTTGGTCGCCCTGCCGGGGTTCGCACAGGTCTACACCTACATCGACGCCCAGGGTAATCGGGTCTTTACCGATCAACCGCGCCCCGGCAACGCAAAAAAAGTCCAGTTGCCGCCCGGCAACCGGATGCCAACCCCACCCGTCACAGCGCCGGTACCGACCTCCGACGAGCCGCCCAGGCCCATATTTCATTACGAGATGCTCCGATTGTTAATCCCCGAGCCGGACGCCACGATACGCAGCACCGCCGGGGAGCTGATCGTCACCGCTACCAGCGAACCGGGGCTGAAAAAAGGCCACCGTTACCGCCTGCTGCTGGACGGCCAACCCACGGGCGAGCCCGGACCAAGCCCGGTGTTTTCCTTAAGCAATATTGATCGCGGCACTCATCACTTGGCGGTGGAGATCCTCGACGAGCAGGACCGTATCGTCGAACGTACCGCCAACCAACCTTTCCACATGCAGCGCATGTCGCTGGCGCAGAAGCGCCGCGTCAAGCCCTGCGCCATGGCCGATTATGGTCAACGCCCGGAATGCCCCCTGGCCGACAAGCCCGAAGAAGAAAAGAGCAGCATCCTCCCATTCTTTTAGCGCCCATCAAGCTTGCGCACTATATTGGTGCAAATAGTTGCACACCTTCCCATGGGCCTGCCCTTTTTGGTTCGAAAGTACCCGAAAAAAATGGCAGAACGCCACGTAACTGGGCGAAATCCAGCCCATTGACGCTCTAAACGCTTCTTTTCGGAGCCTTGGTTTGGTTTTTGCATTTTCCTTGGCACCAGCGCGTCATACGCGTGCTTGCTACGCTTCAAAAGAGGTCCTGATGACCATTAGCGACGCACTACACCGCTTGTTGCTCGACAACCTCACCACCGCGACCATCCTGCTCGACGCCGAACTGCGCCTCGAGTACATGAACCCGGCGGCGGAAATGCTCCTGGCCGTCAGCGGCCAGCGCAGCCATGGGCAATTCATCAGTGAGTTGTTCACTGAATCGGCCGAGGCGCTCAATTCCCTGCGCCAGGCCGTGGAGCAAGCCCATCCGTTCACCAAGCGCGAAGCGATGCTCACCGCCCTGACCGGCCAGACCCTGACCGTGGACTATGCGGTGACACCGATCCTGAACAACGGCGCGACCCTGTTGCTGCTGGAAGTTCATCCCCGTGACCGTCTGTTGCGCATCACCAAGGAAGAGGCCCAGCTGTCCAAGCAGGAAACCAGCAAGATGCTGGTGCGTGGCCTGGCCCATGAAATCAAGAACCCTCTCGGCGGAATTCGCGGCGCGGCGCAGTTGCTTTCCCGGGAGTTGCCGGAAGAAAGCCTCAAGGACTACACCAACGTCATCATCGAGGAAGCGGACCGCTTGCGAAACCTTGTGGACCGCATGCTCGGCTCGAACAAGCTGCCCTCACTGGCGATGTGCAACGTCCACGAAGTGCTGGAGCGCGTTGGCAGCCTCGTGGAAGCGGAAAGCCAGGGCTGCATCACCTTGGTGCGCGACTATGACCCGAGCATTCCCGACGTCCTGATCGACCGCGAGCAGATGATCCAGGCCGTGTTGAATATCGTACGCAACGCGATGCAGGCCATCAGCAGCCAGAACGAACTGCGCCTGGGCCGCATCAGCCTGCGCACTCGCGCCATGCGCCAGTTCACCATTGGCCACGTGCGCCATCGCCTGGTGACCAAGATCGAAATCATCGACAACGGCCCGGGCATCCCCCCGGAGCTGCAGGAAACCATCTTCTTCCCCATGGTCAGCGGCCGTCCGGACGGTACCGGGCTGGGCCTGGCCATTACCCAGAACATCATCAGTCAGCATCAGGGCCTGATCGAATGTGAGAGCCACCCTGGCCACACAACCTTTTCGATCTTCCTGCCACTGGAACAAGGAGCCACATCGACATGAGCCGTAGTGAAACCGTGTGGATCGTCGATGACGACCGTTCTATCCGCTGGGTCCTGGAAAAAGCTTTGCAACAGGAAGGCATGACCACCCAAAGCTTCGACAGTGCCGATGGAGTCATGAGCCGCCTGGCCCGTCAGCAGCCGGACGTCATCATCTCCGACATCCGCATGCCTGGCGCCAGTGGCCTGGACCTGCTGGCCCGGATTCGCGAGCAGCACCCGCGGCTGCCGGTGATCATCATGACCGCCCACTCGGACCTGGACAGCGCCGTTGCGTCCTATCAGGGCGGCGCTTTCGAGTACCTGCCCAAGCCGTTCGATGTCGATGAAGCAGTGTCGCTGGTCAAGCGCGCCAACCAGCATGCCCAGGAGCAACAAGGGCTGGAAGAAGTGCCAGCCCTGGCCCGGACTCCGGAAATCATTGGCGAAGCGCCAGCGATGCAAGAGGTTTTCCGCGCCATCGGCCGCCTGAGCCATTCCAATATCACCGTACTGATCAATGGTGAATCGGGCACGGGTAAGGAACTGGTCGCCCACGCCCTGCACCGCCACAGCCCGCGGGCGGCCTCGCCGTTCATTGCGCTGAACATGGCGGCGATTCCCAAGGATTTGATGGAGTCCGAACTGTTTGGCCACGAAAAGGGCGCATTCACCGGCGCGGCCAACCTGCGTCGCGGGCGCTTCGAGCAGGCCGACGGCGGCACGCTGTTCCTCGATGAAATCGGTGACATGCCGGCCGACACCCAGACCCGCTTGCTGCGCGTTCTGGCCGACGGAGAGTTCTATCGAGTGGGCGGCCACACGCCGGTCAAGGTCGATGTGCGCATCATCGCCGCGACCCACCAGAACCTGGAAACCCTGGTGCACGCCGGTAAATTCCGCGAGGACTTGTTCCATCGCCTGAATGTGATTCGCATCCATATCCCGCGCCTGGCGGATCGTCGCGAAGACATCCCGACCCTGGCCAGGCACTTCCTCAGTCGCGCAGCTCAGGAACTGGCGGTGGAGCCCAAGCTGCTCAAGAGCGAGACTGAGGAATACCTCAAGAACCTGCCATGGCCCGGCAACGTGCGCCAGTTGGAGAATACCTGCCGCTGGATCACGGTCATGGCGTCGGGGCGCGAGGTGCACATCGGCGACCTGCCACCGGAACTGTTGAGCCTGCCACAGGACTCGGCACCGGTGACCAACTGGGAACAGGCCTTGCGCCAATGGGCCGACCAGGCGCTGACCCGTGGCCAGTCGAGCCTGCTGGACAGCGCCGTCCCGAGCTTCGAGCGGATCATGATCGAAACCGCCCTCAAACACACCGCCGGCCGCCGCCGCGACGCCGCCGTGCTGCTGGGCTGGGGCCGCAATACCTTGACCCGCAAGATCAAGGAATTGGGGATGAAGGTCGATGGTGGGGATGATGATGAGGGGGATGAGGGCTAACGGAACCTGAGCCCTCGCCTACCTTGAAGGCCAATCGCGAACAGGCTCGCTCTCACATTGGATCGTTGGCGCCCACAGACGCGTGGACATCGCCGAACCCTGTGGGAGCGAGCCTGCTCGCGATGTTTTTTAAAGGATTCGTGCACCGTATCAATGCACTGCGAACCGCAACTGCGCTTACTCCAATGACCCTGGCAGCCAGCCAATCTCAAGAACCACCGCGTCCTGTAACCGCAAAAGCCCCGTAATACGGGACTCTCAGCCTAAACACCAAATTTTCTGTGACAGCTCATCCAAATCTGGCACGCCCTCTGCATTAACCCAATCACTACCCAGTTTCGGGGACCTTGGTACAGGCAGGCCGGGGATTCCCCATTTTATTCAGGGCTCATCGAGCCCAACGTTTTGGGGGCCTTGATACAGGCAGGTCAAGGTTCCCTTCTTTACCCCAGGGCTGAGCGCCGACCGCGAGCCCTCCCGTTTTGGGGTCCTTGGTACAGGCAGGCCGGGGATTCCCTCTTTATTACTCCTGGAGACGGACCTCCAGCCGCCAGCGGCCATCCACCTCGCTGCCAGCCCACTGGGCGCGCAACGGACGCGCCGCCACCAGCGTCAGCAACAACCCCTTGTCACTCAACCGAACACGCCAGTTCACGTCCTTGCCGTTGAGTTTCAACCGTCCCTTCTGCGCCTGGCCCTCTGCTTCGAACAGCAGCGCTACGGAGCCGTCAATGATCTCTCCGTGCAACCTGGTTTCGTCGTTGAACCAGGCCACCAGCACTCCATCGCCCACTTCGATCTGCTGCAGGACGCTTGGCTCGGGATTGGTCAGGCGGCCGATCATCAAGCCGATCATCAAGCCGAAAATCGCCAGTGAAGCCATCACCCGCGGCATTAGCGTCGAACGGCGGTCGGTTTGCGGCGTAGAATGCCGCTCATCTTCATCTGCGGAGCCGTGCATGTTTCACGTCATCCTTTTTCAACCGGAAATTCCACCGAATACCGGCAACGTCATCAGGCTCTGCGCCAATAGTGGCTGTTACCTGCATCTGATCGAACCGCTGGGCTTCGAGATGGACGATAAGCGCCTGCGCCGTGCCGGCCTGGACTATCACGAGTATGCCACTTTGCAGCGCCATGCCAATCTGGCCAGTTGTCTGGAAAGCCTCGGGCATCCGCGCCTTTTCGCCTTCACCACCAAGGGTTCGCGCCCCTTCCACGATGTCAGCTTCATCCCGGGCGATGCGTTCGTATTCGGTCCGGAAAGCCGGGGCCTGCCGGCTGAAGTGCTGGACGCCCTGCCAGCAGACCAGCGCCTGCGCTTGCCGATGCGTGAAGGCTGTCGCAGCCTGAACCTGTCCAATACGGTGGCGGTGGCTGTCTATGAGGCCTGGCGGCAGAATGGTTTCCAATGACACCCCATAACTAATGTGGGAGCGGGCTTGCTCGCGAAAGCGGAGTGTCAGTTGACATTGATGTCGCCTGACACTCCGCTTTCGCGAGCAAGCCCGCTCCCACAATGGACTTGCGTAAACGCTCAGCCTGGAATTACTGAACCGTCGCGCCGCCTTCCTGCTGCATGCGTTGCAATTCTTGCGCATACAGGGCATCGAAGTTCACCGGTGCCAGCATCAGCGCCGGGAACGAACCGCGGGTTACCAGGCTGTCCAGGGCTTCGCGAGCGTAAGGGAACAAGATGTTCGGGCAGAACGCGCCCAGGGTGTGGCTCATCGAAGCCGCGTCCAGGTTCTTGATCAGGAAGATCCCGGCCTGCTGCACTTCGGCGATGAACGCCACTTCCTCACCGTTCTTGACTGTGACGGACAACGTCAGCACCACCTCATGGAAGTCTTCTTCCAGGGCTTTCTGACGGGTGTTCAGGTCCAGGCCTACGCTCGGCTCCCACTGCTGGCGAAAGATCGCCGGGCTTTTCGGGGCTTCGAAGGACAGGTCGCGTACATAAATGCGCTGCAAGGAGAATTGCGGTGCGGCTTCTTCTTCGCTGGCAGCTGTGTTCTGTTGGTCAGTCATCGCAGATCCTTCTTACATTCAGGTTCTTGGTAGGGGGTTCAGGCCTGGAGCATCGCGTCGAGCTTGCCGGCGCGCTCCAGGGCGTACAGATCGTCGCAACCGCCCACGTGGGTGTTGCCGATCCAGATCTGCGGCACGGACGTGCGTCCGGCCTTGCGGGTCATTTCGGCGCGCAGTTGCGGCTTGCCGTCGACCTTGATCTCTTCGAAGGCCACGCCTTTGTTCTGGAGCAGGAATTTGGCCCTGGAACAATAGGGGCAGTAATCGCTGGAATAGACAACGACGTGGGTCATCTCACTTCACCAGGGGCAGGTTGTCGGCTTTCCAGCTTGCCACGCCACCGGACAGCTTGGCGGCGGTGAAGCCGGACTTCATCAGTTCGCGGGCATGGGTACCGGCGGTCTGGCCCATGGCGTCGACCAGGATGATGGTCTTGGCCTTGTGTTTTTCCAGCTCGCCGATACGCGCGGCCAGCTTGTCCTGGGGGATGTTCAACGCGCCGACGATATGGCCGGCGGCAAAATCCTTGCCCGGACGGATATCCACCACCACGCCCGCATCCTTGTTGACCAGCGCGGTCAGTTCGCCAGTGCTCAGGCTACGGCCGCCGCCCTGCATCGTATGGGCAATCAGCAATGCCAGCAGAACGACGAAGATGCCGACAAGAATATAGTGGTTAGTGGCAAATTGAATCAGGTGAGCAACCATCGAAGGAGGTTCCAGGGCGTTAAAATGTCGGCCAGTATACACAGCACGCAAGGCCGGCCAAACCCCGCCCGGCGGTGACGGCATCGGAACTTACCTTTAAACTGCCCGTCCCTTTTGCATCGTCTTCTTTCAACCCGCCACGAGTGGATTCCATGACTACCACGCCTAAACCTTTGGTCCTGATGATTCTCGACGGCTTCGGTCACAGTGACAGCCACGAATCCAACGCCGTTTATGCCGCCAAGAAGCCTGTGCTGGACCGCCTGTGGGCCAGCGTGCCGAACGGCCTGATCTCCGGGAGCGGCATGGACGTCGGCCTGCCGGATGGCCAAATGGGCAACTCCGAAGTCGGCCACATGAACCTCGGCGCCGGTCGCGTGGTTTACCAGGACTTCACCCGGGTGACCAAAGCGATCCGCGACGGCGAGTTCTTCGAGAACCCGACCATCTGCGCCGCTGTGGATAAAGCCGTGGCTGCCGGCAAGGCCGTACATTTCATGGGGCTGCTGTCCGATGGCGGCGTGCACAGCCACCAGGACCACCTGGTGGCCATGGCCGAACTGGCCGCCAAGCGTGGCGCTACGAACATTTACCTGCACGCTTTCCTCGACGGCCGCGACACCCCGCCGAAAAGCGCCGCATCGTCGATCGAGCTGCTGGACAATACCTTCCAGTCCCTCGGCAAGGGCCGTATCGCCAGTATCGTCGGTCGTTACTACGCCATGGACCGCGACAACCGTTGGGATCGCGTCGCCCAGGCTTATAACCTGATCGTCGATGGCAACGCCGAATTCAGCGCCGCCACCGCCCAGGAAGGCCTGGAAGCTGCCTACGAGCGCGGCGAAAGCGATGAGTTCGTCAAGGCCACCACCATTGGCGCGCCGGTCAAGGTCGAGGACGGCGACGCCGTGGTGTTCATGAACTTCCGCGCCGACCGTGCCCGCGAGCTGACCCGTGTTTTCGTCGAAGACGATTTCAAGGAATTCGAACGCGCCCGCCAGCCGAAGCTGGCAGGCTTCGTGATGCTGACCCAATACGCCGCCAGCATCCCCGCGCCGTCGGCCTTCGCCGCCGGCAGCCTGGAGAACGTGCTGGGCGACTACCTGGCGAAAAACGGCAAGACCCAACTGCGCATCGCCGAAACCGAGAAGTACGCCCACGTGACGTTCTTTTTCTCCGGCGGCCGCGAAGAACCCTTCCCCGGCGAAGAACGCATCCTGATTCCATCGCCGAAAGTCGCCACCTACGACCTGCAACCCGAGATGAGCGCCCCGGAAGTGACCGATCGCATCGTCGATGCCATCGAGAACCTGCGCTACGACGTGATCGTGGTCAACTACGCCAACGGCGACATGGTGGGCCATAGCGGCGTGTTCGAGGCGGCAGTCAAGGCCGTGGAATGCCTGGACACCTGCGTGGGGCGCATTGTCGATGCACTGGAGAAGGTCGGTGGCGAAGCGCTGATCACCGCCGACCATGGCAACGTCGAGCAGATGTCCGACGAATCCACCGGCCAGGCCCATACCGCCCACACCACCGAGCCGGTGCCGTTCATTTATGTCGGCAAGCGCGACTTCAAGGTCCGCGAGGGCGGCGTACTGGCCGACGTGGCACCGACCATGCTGATGCTGCTGGGGATGGAAAAGCCGGCGGAAATGACCGGGACTTCGATTCTGGTTTGATTGGTTGGAGCACCGCAAATCGACTGTGGGAGCGGGCTTGCTCGCGAATGCGCCGTGGCAGTTTGCATCATTGTGACTGACACACCGCTTTCGCGAGCAAGCCCGCTCCCACATTGGTTTTGGGGTGTTTTTCCGGCCAGTTATCACACAGCCCCAAATGGGCGTTTTTTTTGCAGCGTGGGGCGGGCATACTAAGCCGTCCCTTACCCTGGTGCCGCCCGCCTCTATGCTCCGCGTCCTGATAGCCCTCGTTCTGACCTGCCTGCTCCAACCGGCCTTTGCCGACGAACGCACGCAAACCCAACAACAGTTGGAGGCAACGCGCCAGGACATTGCCGAGCTGAAAAAACTGCTGGGCAAGTTGCAGGAAGAAAAAGCCGGCGTACAGAAAGACCTGCGTGGCACTGAAACGGAAATGGGCAAGCTGGAAAAGCAGGTCGAGGCCTTGCAGAAAGAGCTGAAGAAAAGCGAATCCGAGCTGCAGCGACTCGACGGAGAGAAAAAAAAACTCCAGAGCGCGCGCACTGAACAGCAGAAACTGATCGCCATCCAGGCTCGGGCGGCCTATCAGACCGGGCGCCAGGAATATCTCAAGCTGTTGCTCAACCAGCAGAATCCCGAAAAATTCGCCCGTACCCTCACTTACTACGACTACCTGAGCCAGGCACGCCTGGAACAACTCAAAAGCTTCAACGAGACCCTGCGCCAACTGGCCAATGTCGAAAAGGACATCGAACTACAACAGGCCCAGTTGTTGGTGCAGAAAAGCAGCCTCGACACCCAGCGCGAGGAACTCGACAAGGTTCGCAAGGAGCGCCAGGTGGTCCTGGCCAGGCTCAACGATGACGTAAAGGCCCGCGATAGCAAGCTCAAGGCCCGCGAGCAGGATCAGGCCGAACTGGCCAAGGTATTGAAGACCATTGAGGAAACCCTGGCCCGCCAGGCTCGGGAGGCGGAAGAAGCGCGTCAGAAAGCGCTGATCGCCCAGCAGGAAGCCGAAAAAAAGCGTTTACGTGAAGCACAGGCCGACACCAGCGATGAGCCCCGCAAGCCGGCCAGGCCAAGCCCTGGTGCATTGGTTTCCAGCGACGGAGAAACCTTCGGCGGCGCTTTCGCTTCCGCCAGAGGCAAACTTCCATGGCCGGTCAATGGTCGATTACTTGCACGCTTTGGTGAAACCCGCGGCGACGATACCCGTACAAAGTGGGACGGCGTGATGATCAGTGCCTCCGCCGGCAGCCAGGTCCATGCCGTTCACGGCGGGCGCGTGGTCTTCGCCGACTGGCTGCGCGGCGCAGGCCTGCTGGTAATCCTGGATCACGGCAACGGTTACCTCAGCCTGTACGGCCACAATCAGACGCTGCTCAAGAGCGCCGGGGATGTGGTAAAAGCCGGCGAGTCCATTTCCACGGTCGGCAACAGTGGCGGGCAGGATACGCCAGCACTGTATTTCGCTATTCGTCAGCAGGGTCGCCCCAGCGATCCGGCCCAATGGTGTCGTGCGCAAGGATAAGCGTGCCCATCCAATTAAGGAGTTCGTTCGACATGCTGCACTTGTCCCGCCTTACCTCGCTGGCCCTGACGATCGCCCTTGTGATCGGCGCGCCCCTGGCGTTCGCCGCCGAACCGGCCCCATCGTCCACCGCAGCTACGGCTGCCACCACCAAGGCCCCGCTGCCGCTGGACGAGCTGCGTACCTTTGCTGAAGTCATGGACCGGATCAAGGCTGCCTACGTCGAGCCGGTGGATGACAAGATGCTGCTGGAAAACGCCATCAAGGGCATGCTCAGCAATCTCGATCCGCACTCGGCCTACCTCGGGCCGGAGGACTTTGCCGAGTTGCAGGAAAGCACCAGCGGCGAGTTTGGCGGCCTGGGCATCGAAGTCGGTAGCGAAGACGGCTTCGTCAAAGTGGTCTCGCCCATCGACGACACACCGGCCTCCAAGGCAGGCATCCAGGCCGGCGACTTCATCGTCAAGATCAACGGCCAACCCACTCGCGGCCAGAGCATGACCGAAGCAGTGGACAAGATGCGCGGCAAGATCGGCCAGAAGATCACCCTGACCCTGGTTCGCGACGGCGGCACGCCGTTCGATGTCACCCTGACGCGAGCGGTCATCCAGGTCAAAAGCGTGAAGAGCCAGTTGCTCGAATCAGGCTATGGCTACATCCGCATCACCCAGTTCCAGGTCAAGACCGGCGAAGAAGTTGCCAAGGCCCTGGCCAAGCTGCGCAAGGACAACGGCAAGAAACTCAACGGCCTGGTCCTGGACCTGCGCAACAACCCCGGCGGCGTGCTGCAAGCGGCGGTGGAAGTGGTGGACCACTTCATCACCAAGGGCCTGATCGTCTACACCAAGGGCCGCATCGCCAATTCCGAATTGCGCTTCTCGGCCACCGGCAACGACCTGAGCGAAGCCGTGCCGCTGGTAGTGCTGATCAACGGCGGCAGCGCTTCGGCCTCGGAAATCGTCGCCGGCGCCCTGCAGGATCAGAAGCGCGGCGTTGTCATGGGCACTACCAGCTTCGGCAAGGGCTCGGTGCAGACCGTATTGCCACTGAATAACGATCGCGCCCTGAAGATCACCACTGCGTTGTACTTCACGCCCAATGGCCGCTCTATCCAGGCCCAGGGGATTGTCCCGGACATCGAAGTGCGCAAGGCCAAGATCACCAGCGAGCAGGACAGTGAGTACTTCAAGGAAGCCGACCTGCAAGGTCACTTGGGCAATGGCAACGGCGGTGCCGATAAACCGACCGGCTCCGGCGCCAAGGCGAAGCCGATGCCACAGGACGACGACTATCAGCTGGCCCAGGCCCTGAGCCTGCTCAAGGGACTGAATATCACCTCCGGCCGCTGAGATGCTCCTGCGGTTCCTCCTCGGCCTATTGTGCTGTATGGCCGGCGCCACCCTTGCGGCGCCCGCCACGCCATCCGCTCCCCCGCACAAGGCTTACCTGAGCCTGATCATCGACGACCTGGGGCAGAACCTGCCTCGGGATCGCCGGGTCCTGGCCCTGCCCGGCCCGGTCACCGCGGCGATCATGCCCGATACCCCCCACGCGGCCGAGCTCGCTCGCGAAGCCCATCGCGCCGGCAAGATCGTCATGCTGCACATGCCGATGGACCCGGCCACGGGGCCGTTCGCCTGGCATCCGGAGCTATCCATCGAGGAACTGGGCAAGCGTCTCGACGCTGCGTTTGCGGCAGTGCCCTACACCAGCGGGATCAACAACCACATGGGCAGCCGCATGACCGCCCAGCCCCAGGCCATGGCGTGGTTGATGGCCGACCTGCAAAAACGACACAAGTTTTTCGTCGACAGCCGCACCAGCGCCCAGACCGTTGCAGCCGCCGAAGCGCAGAAAATCGGCCTGGCCAGTGTGTCTCGGGATGTGTTCCTCGATGATGAACGCACCGAAGCCGCCATCGCCCATCAACTACAAACCGCGATTGACCTGGCCCGGCGACAGGGCTCGGCCGTCATGATCGGTCATCCGTATCCGCAGACCCTGGCGGTACTGGAGCGCGAACTGCCCAAGCTCCAGGCCCAGGGCGTGGAATGGATCGACATCAAGTCGATGATCAGCCTGCGTAGCAACCGGGCGATGGTTGGGCATGGGAAGGATGGGGTTTATCGGTAGCGCTTGGTCAAGACCGCGTCGCTGCCATCGCGAGCAGGCTCGCTCCCACAGGGGATCTGCTGTGAATACAAATCTTGTGCCCGACGCAGAACCATTGTGGGAGCGAGCCTGCTCGCGATGGGGGCGACGCGGTCTTAGAGATACCGCGCCATGATCACGTCCACCGCACCTTCCTTGCGCAATTCATCCAAAGCAGCCTGAAGACGGGCAACGACGTCGTCCGGCACGTCCTTGTTCAAGGCCAGGTACAGTTCGGCACTGTTGAATCGCAACACAGTCTTGAGATCACTCACCCCTTCCTGACGCGCCAGATACCGCCCGGCCGGATCCCCGGTGGCCCACAGGTCGATCTGCCCGTTGAGCAGTTTCCTGGCATTGTCCTGGTCGCGCAGGACCACAATCGGATTCAGCCCTTGCCTGGTCAACGTCTCGGCAATCGCATCGCCCTTGTAGGCACCGATCCTGTAGCGGCGCGCCTGCTCCAGTGAGTCCAGGGCAATTTTGCTGTCCGCCTTGGCGAGCATGATCCAGTCGTCCGGGCCAATAGGGCCAACCCATTTGAATAGCTTCTCGCGCTCCGGCAACCGCGCCATGACAAACACACCATAACCGGGTTTCTCCAGGGCGAGCTTATATATTCGCTCCCAGGGGAAACGCAGCGTCAGGGTGTAAGTGATATCGGCCCGCTTGAAGATCTCGCGGACGATGTCCACGGCGATACCGTGGATGTTTTCGTCCTGCGCGAAGTTCTTGCCATTCTTTGCCATGTTGTATGGCGGGAAGTTCTCGGTCAGCAACACCAACGATGTATCGGCAGCGCGGGCGCTACCTGCGAGCAGCAACGTGGCGCCTGCAAAGGCTAGAACGAAGCGTTTGAGCATGTCGGACTACCGCAATCCATGGTGAACCCAAGAGTGCCTTGGGCCCGCCATGGTGTCCAGCGATCAGCGAATGCAGATACCGCGCTGTGCCATGTAGGCCTTGGCCTCGGGCACGGTGTACTCGCCGAAGTGGAAAATGCTCGCCGCCAACACCGCACTGGCGTGGCCCTCGATGATCCCGTCGGCCAGATGCTGCAGGTTGCCGACACCGCCGGACGCAATGACCGGGATGCCCAGGGCATCGCTGATGGCGCGGGTGACGCCCAGGTCGAAGCCGTTCTTCATACCGTCCTGATCCATGCTGGTCAGCAGGATCTCACCGGCGCCCAGGCCCTCCATCTTCTTCGCCCATTCAACGGCGTCGAGCCCGGTGGGCTTGCGGCCGCCGTGTGTGAAGATCTCCCAGCGCGGGGTTTCGCCCGGGCCGGAAACCTTTTTCGCGTCGATGGCCACGACGATGCATTGCGAGCCAAAACGCTGGGCCGCTTCGCCGACGAACTCCGGGTTGAACACCGCAGCGGTGTTGATCGACACCTTGTCCGCGCCGGCGTTGAGCAGGTTACGGATGTCCTGCACGGTGCGTACGCCACCGCCCACGGTCAGCGGGATGAATACCTGGCTGGCCATGCGTTCGACGGTGTGCAACGTGGTGTCGCGGCCGTCTACGCTGGCCGTGATGTCCAGGAAGGTAATCTCGTCCGCACCCTGCTCGTCGTAGCGACGGGCAATTTCCACCGGATCGCCGGCGTCACGGATGTTCTCGAACTTGACGCCCTTGACCACCCGGCCGTTGTCCACGTCCAGGCAAGGGATGATGCGTTTGGCCAGCGCCATGGTCAGTCCTCAGCCTTTATAGGAATCACAGAAGGCCTGGGCCTCGGCGACGTCCAGGGTGCCTTCGTAGATCGCACGACCTGTGATCGCCCCGATGATGCCAGGCGCCTTGGCGTCGAGCAGTGCCTTGATGTCGCCCAGGTTGTGGATACCGCCGGATGCGATGACCGGAATCTTCGTGGCGGCAGCCAGGGCGGCGGTGAACGGGACGTTGCAGCCCTGCATCATGCCGTCTTTGGCGATGTCGGTGTAGACGATGGCGGACACGCCGTCGGCCTCGAAGCGCTTGGCCAGGTCGATCACCTGCACGCTGCTGACTTCAGCCCAGCCGTCGGTGGCGACGAAACCGTCCTTGGCGTCCAGGCCAACGATGACCTTGCCCGGGAAGGCGCGACAGGCTTCGGCGACGAACTCCGGCTCCTTCACGGCCTTGGTGCCGATAATCACGTAGCTCACGCCAGCCTTGACGTAGTGCTCGATGGTTTCCAGCGAGCGAATACCGCCGCCAATCTGGATCGGCAGATTCGGGTAGCGCTTGGCAATGGCCGTGACCACTTCGCCGTTGACCGGTTGCCCTTCGAAAGCGCCGTTCAAGTCCACCAGATGCAGACGACGGCAACCGCCCTCCACCCACTTGGCGGCCATGCTCACCGGGTCATCGGAGAACACCGTGGAGTCTTCCATCCGGCCCTGACGCAGACGTACGCAAGCGCCGTCCTTGAGATCGATAGCGGGAATAATCAGCATCTGGCAAACCTTCAAATACGAATGTTCAGCTTGGCTCGGAAATCAGTTTTTCTCGAGCGCCCACAGGTCGCTTTCGATGCTTTCGAACCTTTCCTTAAGGTGCGTCTGCACGTCGAAAATCGCCCTGTTGTAGTAGTGCGGAGCAATTTCGCGGGTAAACAGGTCAAGAATTTCCGCCGCTTCGAACGAGCCCAGGTCCAGTTCGAAACGCTCCTCCATGAACCGCTGGATCTTGCGGTTCGCCTCACTTTCCTGCTCGGACGTGAGGGTGAGGATCGGCGGCTTCTTGCGTGCCATTACCAGCGACCGTCCCACGCCGCAAAGTTCTGCAACAGCTGCAGGCCATGGGTATGGCTCTTCTCGGGATGGAATTGCACGGCGAAACGCGAACCATCAGCCAGGGCGGCGGCGAAATCGACGCCATAATGACCGCTGCCCACCACCTGCCGCGCATTGCCGGCTGCGATGTAGTAACTGTGTACGAAGTAGAAGCGCGCCAGGTCCGGAATGTTGTGCCACAGCGGATGGTCCACCGCTTGCTTCACTTCGTTCCAGCCCATGTGCGGGACCTTCAGGTCCTCACCCTCTTCATGCAGGTTCTTGCCGAAGAATTTCACCTGGCCGGGGAACATGCCGATGCAATCGACGCCGGAGTTCTCTTCGCTGCGCTCCAGCAAGGCTTGCATGCCTACACAGATGCCGAGGAACGGGCGGTCCTGGCTGACCTCCTGCACCAGCGAGTCGAAGCCCAGGCGACGGATCTCGGCCATGCAGTCGCGAATCGCACCGACGCCGGGGAAGACCACCCGGTCGGCTTCGCGGATCACGTCGGCATCGCTGGTGATCAGTACCTTGCCGGCACCCACGTGTTCGAGAGCCTTGGCCACCGAGTGCAGGTTGCCCATCCCATAGTCGATAACCGCAACGGTCTGCATCACAGGACGCCTTTGGTGGAGGGCATCTGGCCGGCCATGCGGTCGTCCAGCTCTACGGCCATGCGCAGTGCGCGGCCGAAGGCCTTGAACACGGTTTCGATCTGGTGGTGGGTGTTGTGCCCACGCAGATTGTCGATGTGCAGGGTGACATTCGCGTGGTTGACGAACCCCTGGAAGAATTCCTGGAACAAGTCGACATCGAAGCCGCCAACGGTGGCACGGGTGTACGGGACATGCATTTGCAGGCCGGGACGGCCGGAGAAGTCGATGACCACACGCGACAGCGCCTCATCGAGAGGCACGTAGGCATGACCGTAGCGACGGATGCCCTTCTTGTCGCCGATGGCCTGGGTAAAGGCCTGACCCAGCGTGATGCCGACGTCTTCCACCGTGTGGTGGTCGTCGATATGCAGGTCGCCCTTGCTGACGATGTCCAGGTCGATCAGCCCGTGACGGGCGATCTGGTCGAGCATGTGCTCAAGGAAAGGCACGCCGATATCAAACCGGGCCTTACCGGTGCCATCCAGGTTGATCGAGGCTTTGATCTGGGTTTCCAGAGTGTCGCGCTCGACAGACGCCTTACGTTCGGCCATCACCAGCTCCGCAAAATCATTGGGCGAAAAAGGCAGCCATTATAGGGGCGCGAGCGGCAAACAGAAACACGAACGGTGATATCGCTGACGGGCTGGATGCCCCGTCGTCGGGGATAGACATGTCCATACAAGCTTTGGGCACACATAAAACAAATGTAGGAGCGAGCCTGCTCGCGATAGTGGCGGGTCAGCCGACAAAGATGTCGATTGACACTGCCTCATCGCGAGCAGGCTCGCTCCCACAGGACCGCAGGGGTTGCTTCAGCTATGCGTTAGTGAAACAACACCGCCGTCTTCTGCAGGGTCACCCACACACCCCACGCCAACGGAATGCCTACCACCAGCCAGGCAGCGACCGCCAGCGGCTTGGTGCCCGGTGCGGCTTTCCATTCCAGCGAAGTGGTGCTATCGGCGCCTTTGTCATGACCCAGCGCCTGTTCGGCGGCCAGTTCGGCGTCGGTCATGAAATATTTGTCGGCGACCGGGCGAACCATCAGGTTGCACAGGAAGCCCAGCACCAGCAGGCCGGCGAGGATGTACAGCGTGATGTCGTAAGCCGCGGCACGTTCAACGCCGATGCTCAATTGATATTCACGCAGGTAGTTCACCAGTACCGGACCGAGCACGCCTGCCGCGGCCCAGGCGGTCAGCAGACGACCGTGGATCGCGCCCACCATCTGCGTACCGAACAGGTCGGCCAGGTAGGCCGGCACGGTGGCGAAAC
Source organism: Pseudomonas sp. AF32 (assembly GCF_022342325.2). Classification (NCBI taxonomy): domain Bacteria; kingdom Pseudomonadati; phylum Pseudomonadota; class Gammaproteobacteria; order Pseudomonadales; family Pseudomonadaceae; genus Pseudomonas; species Pseudomonas sp. AF32. Next base: position 137,563 of record NZ_RQJK02000014.1, read on the forward strand.
CACCGCCGTACATCGACAGGATGATGCAGAACGCCGCCACGAACAGCGCGACGCTGCCCAGGTGACCGAGGTTCGGAATCAACGAATACAGAGCAACGCCCAGGGCGAAGAACACGAAATAAGTGTTTTTACGGCCCAGGTAATCCGAGAAGGATGCCCAGAAGAAGCGCCCACCGATGTTGAACAGGCTCAACAGACCGGTGAAGCCCGCCGCGATGGCCGCGATCTGGCCCAGTTGCGCGGCGTCCAGTTGACCGAAGGGCAGATCGTTACCGAGCAACTTGCCACCAAACACTTCCTGCAGCAGTGGCGAAGCCATGCCCAGGATACCGATACCGGCAGACACGTTCAGGCACAGCACCAGCCATACCAGACGGAATTGCGGGGTTTTCCAGGCAACGTTCACGTGAACGTGACGATGGGTGATCATCGCGTTGGCGGCTTTCTTCGGGGCCGGGGTCCAGCCTTCAGGCTTCCAGCCAGTCGGCGGAACGCGGTACGACAAGGCACCACCGATCATGAACACGAAATAGATCGCGGCCATGACCAGGAAGCTTTGCCAAACGCCCACGTCAGTCGGCGAAGCGAAGTGGTTCATCAGCGCTGCTGCCAGCGGAGCACCGACCATCGCGCCGCCACCAAAACCCATGATCGCCATGCCGGTTGCCATGCCACGCTTGTCCGGGAACCATTTGATCAGGGTCGAGACAGGCGAGATGTAGCCCAGGCCCAGGCCGATACCACCGATCACGCCGGAACCGACCCACATCAGCCAGATCTGGTGGGTATAAATACCCAGAGCGGAAATCAGCAGTCCGCCGCACCAGCACAAGGCCGACACGACACCCGCCTTGCGCGGTCCGGCGTGTTCCAGCCAGCCGCCCCAGATGGCTGCCGAGCAACCCAGGAAGATGAAGAACAGGGTGTAGATCCAGCCGAGCATCGAGATCGGCCAGTCGCATTGGGACGAAAAGACTTGCGAGATGAAACTCATATCCGGCGCGCAGGCCACAGGCTTGGTGATGCCCAGTGCCTTGGACAGCGGCAGCCAGAACACCGAAAAGCCATAGGCCATGCCGATGCACAGGTGAATGGCCAGTGCGGCCGGTGGCACCAGCCAGCGGTTGAAGCCGGGCTTGGCAATAATGCGTTCCTTGGAGAGGAATGCTGGCTGGTCGGCAACGCCGTCCGCCGTAATGCTCGTGCTCATTGTGTATCCCCCAGTTGTTAGAATGGTTCGCCAGCCACGCATCACCCTCAGCCTTCATTGCACGCAGGCACGACTGTATTTTCCGGTGAAGCTCCATTTTGGTGCGACATCAAGTCGCAGAAGGACGGGCGAACGGGTAAAGGTTACCATTTGCTCGTGACAGAAAAACCAAAGTGATATCACCTTTTTCATGTCACCTGTCTTATCGCGCCGTTGTCGGCTTTCTGTAGGGCGCAGATCTTTTTTATTTCTCAGGAATTTCCATGCCCATCGTCGTCGAGCACGTGAGCGAAGCCACACGCCAGGATCAACAGGACCTGCAAAAAATCTATCAGGATGCCCCCTCCTGGTTGTTGGAGCCGTTCAGCGACGCCGCCCAATTGATCCAGGCCTGCCTGGAAGAGGGTTCGATGATCGCGGCACGCTTCAATGACCGGTTACTCGGCGCCGCTCGCCTGCAACGGCACCAGAACGCTTGGCACTTGTCCCAGATGTGCGTACGAAACATCACTCGCCGCCGTGGCGTGGCTGAACGACTGGTGAGCGAAGCGCAGAGGATGGCCCTGCAAGACGGTGCCCAGTTACATCTCCTGGCACCGGCCGGGCAACTGACAGCCCAGGCCCTGGCGGCCAAATTGAAACTGCCCCTGGATGAGTGCTGACTAGGCTCTGTTTGAAAAGTCTTGAGACGAAGGTCAGGCAAGGCGAAAACCGGCGAGGAAGCGGAGTTTACTGGAGTAAATGAGCATTCCGAGCCGGTTTTCAACGCAGCATGAACGAGTATCAAGGCTTTTCAGGCAGAGCCTAAAGCCGAACACAAATCCACGGCGTTATACTCCAAGGCTTAATCTTGAACTCAACCTACAAGGACTCGCCCATGAAAGCGTTCGGCAAAATCCTGGGTCTGGTACTTCTCGGGTTGTTGCTGATCATTGTGGCCCTGGGCTTTGCCCTGACCCACCTCTTTGATCCCAACGACTACAAGGAAGAGATCCGCCAGATTGCCCGCGACAAGGCCCACATTGAGCTGACCCTCAATGGCGACATCGGCTGGAGCCTGTTTCCATGGCTGGGTCTTGAATTGCACGACGCCAGCGTCGCCACGCTGGCCAACCCGACACAACCGTTTGCCGACCTGCAGATGCTCGGCCTCTCGGTACGCGTGATTCCTCTGCTGCGCAAGGAAGTGCAAATGAGCGATGTCCGGGTCGAAGGCCTGAACCTGCGCCTCAATCGCGACAAGAGCGGCCACGGTAATTGGGAAGACATCGGCAAAGTGCCGACACCGGCCACGACGACGGCGAGCGCTCCTGCACCGGCCGACCAACCCGCCCCGCCCGCCAGCGCCCCGACGGAAAAACCTGCGCAGCCGACCCGGCTGGACATCGACAGCCTGACCGTGAACAACGCCAGGGTCGAATACACCGACGAGCAAACCGGCAAGCAGTTCAGCGCCGAAAGCATCCAGCTGAGCACCGGCCCGGTCCACGACTCCACCAATATTCCGGTCAAGCTCACCGCCTTTCTTTCCAGCAACCAGCCCGCCGTGCGCGTGCGCACCGAAGTCACCGGCGAACTGCGCTTCGAACGTGCCTTGAAGCGCTACAAGTTCGAAGACCTCAAATTGTCCGGCGAAGTCACGGGGGACCCGTTGCAAGGCAAGACCCTGAACTTCAACGCCCAGGGCCAACTGTTTTTGGACAAGGCCGCCAACGTGGCCGAATGGACCGGTATCAAGTTGTCCCTGAACCAATTGCGTGCCTTGGGCGAACTGAAGGTCAACGACCTCGACAAGACCCCGCAACTGAACGGCGGCGTATCAATCGCTCAGTTCGACCTGGCGAACTTTGTCGACAGCATCGGCCAAAAGCTGCCAGCCATGGCCGAGGGCAGTCTGACTAAAGTGGAACTGGCCAGCCGGATTGCCGGTACGCCCAGTAGCGTCGAACTCAATGACATCAATCTGAAGATCGACGACAGCACCTTCAGCGGCCGCATCGCTGTGCAAGATTTCGCCAAGCAGTCCCTGCGTGCTCAGCTCAAGGCCGACACATTCAACGTCGACCGCTATCTGCCACCAAAATCTGCCGAGACCGACAGCGCCAAGGTCGCCCGCGAGGCGGAAGTCAACAACACCGAAGCCAGTGCCATGGCCGGCGCCGGCAGCACGCCCCTGCCAAGCTCGCCGACCCAGGGCGCCTGGAGCAACGACCGGCTGTTTCCGGTGGAGCGCTTGAGCAAACTGGACGTCGATGCCGACCTGACCTTTGGTCAACTGACGCTGGATAAACTGCCGATCCAGAATGCCGCCCTCAAGGCCACCGGCCAGGGTGGCCTGTTGACCCTGGAGAACCTGCGGGGCGATCTGTACAGCGGCAACTTCGAAGCCAAGGGCACCCTGGACGTACGCCAGGCCACGCCGCAATTGAACCTGCAAACCCGGATCAATCGGGTGCCGGCCGACAAAATCATCGAAAGCCAGGGCAAGAATCCACCTCTCAAAGGCCTGGTGACCCTCAACAGTGCCGTGACCGCCAGCGGCAACAGCCAGAAGGCGCTGATCGAAAGCCTCAATGGCAATGCCGGTTTCGTCATCAATGATGGCGTGCTGCTCAATGCCAACCTCGAACAGCAGCTGTGCAAAGGCATCGCCCTGCTGAACCGCAAGAACCTGAGCGGCGAACCGCGCGGCAAGGACACGCCGTTCGAGCAACTCAACGGCAACCTTGTGTTCCACAATGGCGTTGCCAGCAACCCGGACCTGAAAGTCCGCATCCCTGGCATGACCGTGAACGGCAACGGCGATATCGACCTGCGGGTGCTGGGCATGGACTACCGGGTTGGCGTCATCGTCGAAGGCGACAAGAGCGACATGCCCGACCCGGCCTGCCAGGTCAACGAACGCTACGTCGATGTTGAATGGCCGTTGCGCTGCCGCGGCCCGCTGGAGCTCGGCGCCAAGGCCTGTCGCCTGGACAACGACGGCCTGGGCAAGGTCGCGGCGAAACTGGCAGGCGACCGTCTCGGCGACAAGATCGACGAGAAGCTGGGAGACAAAGTCAGCCCCGAGTTGAAGGATGCGCTCAAGGGACTGTTCAAGCGATGAGAGCCGAGCAGTTTTCCACCGCCGTCCTGGACTGGTTCGATCGCCACGGGCGCCACGATTTGCCCTGGCAGCGAGACATCACCCCGTATCGGGTATGGGTCTCGGAAATCATGCTGCAGCAGACCCAGGTCAGCACCGTGCTCAATTACTTCGACCGGTTCATGGCCTCGCTGCCCACGGTACAGGCCCTGGCCGCCGCGCCGGAGGACGAAGTGCTGCACCTGTGGACCGGGCTGGGCTACTACACCCGCGCACGCAATCTGCAGAAAACCGCCAGGATCGTCGTCGACCAGTACGGCGGCGAATTCCCCCGGGACGTGGAAAAACTCACTGAGTTGCCGGGGATCGGCCTGTCCACCGCCGGTGCCATTGCCAGCATCAGCATGGGCCTGCGGGCGCCGATCCTGGACGGCAACGTCAAACGGGTGCTGGCGCGCTTCACTGCCCAGGAAGGCTATCCGGGCGAACCCAAGGTAGCGAAACAACTGTGGGCCACTGCCGAGCGCTTCACCCCCCAGGACCGGGTCAACGCCTATACCCAGGCGATGATGGACCTGGGTGCAACGCTCTGCACCCGCAGCAAACCCAGCTGCCTGCTCTGCCCACTGAAAGTCGGCTGTGAAGCTCACATGCTGGGCCTGGAAACCCGCTACCCGATACCCAAGCCTCGCAAGGAAGTCCCCAGGAAACGTACCTTGATGCCAATGCTGGCCAACCGCGAAGGCGCGATCCTGCTTTACCGTCGCCCCTCCACCGGCTTGTGGGGTGGCTTGTGGAGCCTGCCGGAACTCGACGACCTTGACGACCTGCAGCACTTGGCCTTGCAGCATTCGCTGGAGCTGGGCAAGCAACAGGAACTGCCGAGCCTGGTTCACACCTTCAGCCATTTCCAGTTGGCGATCGAACCCTGGCTGGTCCGGGTCCGGGAAACCGGCCATCACGTGGCCGAGGCCGACTGGCTCTGGTATAACCTCGCCACCCCGCCGCGCCTGGGCCTCGCAGCCCCGGTCAAGACATTGCTCGAACGCGCGGCCGTCGTATTGAATGCAGGAGAATCGTCATGACCCGCACCATCATGTGCCGCAAGTACAAAGAAGAACTGCCCGCCTTGGAGCGTGCTCCGTTCCCTGGCGCCAAGGGCCAGGACATCTACGACAATGTCTCGGCCAAGGCCTGGGCTGACTGGCAGAAACACCAGACCCTGCTGATCAATGAAAAACGCCTGAACATGATGAATGCCGAGGACCGCAAATACATCCAGGGCGAGATGGACAAGTTCTTTTCCGGCGAAGAATACGCCAAGGCCGAAGGCTACGTGCCGCCATCCGAATAAGCCGCTCGACGCCGGGGCGAATCGTAAGCGACGGTAATAATTAAATATTTTTTGATAACGTGCTTGACGCCCCCCCGAAAAACCCGTTTAATGCGCCCCGTTGCCCAGATAGCTCAGTCGGTAGAGCAGGGGATTGAAAATCCCCGTGTCGGCGGTTCGATTCCGTCTCTGGGCACCAAATACCGAAAACCCGATCAAGAAATTGATCGGGTTTTTTATTGTCCGGAGTTTTCTTCCCTCCCCTCCATCGACTCGGCTACATTTCTCGTCACTGCCTCCCCTTCCCCAACCCGACGAGTCAACATGGACATCACCGGCATCCCCTTCGGCACCACCGACTGGTCAACCCTAGAACCCACCGAACACAAAGGCGTCACCGGAAGCGCTTTTTGGCGCACCCGGCAATTCGGGAACATCCGGGTGCGAATGGTGGAGTACACAGCGGGGTATCTGGCCGATCACTGGTGTACCAAAGGTCACATTTTGTTTTGCCTCAAAGGGGAGCTGAACACCGAGCTGGAAGACGGGCGGCAATTCGTGCTCAAGCCCGGCATGAGCTACCAGGTAGCCGACCAGGCCGAGCCTCATCGTTCATCAACTTCGGTGGGGGCCACCTTGTTCGTGGTGGATTGAGATTCGAAGCCCTCGCCGTGAAGCTGTAGGATAGATGGCCTTATTTCTCATGGCAGGAATCTGACCCATGTCATCGCCAAACAAACAGCAGAAGCGAAACCAGCGCGCCAAGGCGAAAGCCAAGAAGAACCGGATCCAGCGCGCCGCTGCGCCGAACGATTTCCTGGACCCCAACGATGAGCGCATCGACCTGGAGACTGTGGACCTGTCGGAGCTGTTCCAGGTCATGCGCGCTGCCGAAAAGGTCAGCCAACAGGCCATGTGCGCGGTTTTCCTGGGCCACCCTTTGCTGGCACTCGTGCTGGAGCAGGAAGGCGAAGAGGAAGCCACCGACTTTATCATTACCGCCTTGATCGAATATCGACGCATGACCACGGGTGTCGACGAACAGACTGCACTGGACTGGGTCGAGAGCCCGCAATTCCAGGCTGATTACGTCGCCGCGTCCCAAGCTTTGGCGAACAGCTGAAACTGCAAACATCGCCCTGTGGCGAGGGGATTCATCCCCGCTGGGCTGCGCAGCAGCCCTCGAACGCCTGGATGACATTCTCCAGGACTATGTCCTACAACACAGACTCCACCACCCGGCCGCTCCGTCATCCCGGTCCTGCATGAGTTTGCAATGATTCCTCCAGGCCAAACAGCATCGCCCTGCATCATCGGCACGACCGTTAGAGCATTCTCTTGGGCCGCCCAACACTACGGCTGCCATTTCGATGACTTCCCTACTGCCTCAAGACGACCCGGAACTCACTCCCCTGATCAACGAACTCGATGAACTGATCCGCCAGGCTCGCCAGAAGGTCCTGCGCGCCGTCGACACCCTCCAGGTGCAGACCTGCTGGCAGATCGGCCGGCACATTATTGAATTCGAACAGGGAGGCGCGGAGCGGGCGGCTTATGGGACCCGACTGCTGGCGACGCTGGCGAAGGCGCTAACGGGGAGGTTCGGGAAAGGGTTCGATGAGCGCAACTTGCGCCACATGAGAGACTTTTATCAAAAGTTTCCGATTTGGAACGCAGTGCGTACCGAATTGAGCTGGACCCATTACCGCACGCTTTTACGTATAGAAGATGGCAATGCCCGTCATTGGTACATGAACGAGGTGGCCATGCAGAACTGGTCCACTCGCGCCCTCGAACGCCAGATTGGCACCTTTTACTACGAACGCCTGCTGGCGAGCCGCGATCGCCCGGCAGTGCAGCAGGAGGCCGACACCCATCTCAAATCCCTCGACCTTGGCCCCAGAGATATCGTCAGGGACCCGGTCGTCCCGGAGTTTCTCGGACTGCCCAACGCCGGCATCTTGTTGGAAACCGATCTGGAACAGGCCCTCATCGATCAACTACAGGGCTTCCTTCTTGAACTGGGCAAGGGCTTCGCCTTCATAGCCCGTCAGCAACGTATCAGCACCGATAGCAGGGACTTCTATCTGGACCTGGTCTTCTACAACTACCTGCTCAAATGCTTCGTGATCGTCGACATCAAGCGCGGCGAACTGAGCCACCAGGACATTGGGCAGATGGATATGTACGTACGCCTCTACGACGACCTCAAGCGCAGCCCCGACGACAAACCCACCGTCGGTATCATCCTCTGCGCCCAGAAGGATGAGTCAGTGGTGCGTTATTCCGTCTTGCAAGGCAATGAACAATTATTCGCCAGCCAATACAAACTGGTCCTCCCCACGGAAGAAGAGTTGCGCATTGAGCTGGATCGCGAGCGGGCGCGGCTTGGAGAGCGACAACCGGCACGGCCACGAAAGACGAAAGTCGACGCCTGATGATCGCTAACTCAAAAACCCCTGTAAGCTCTGATGCGCTTCTTCAGCAATGCTTCACCTCAAGAGTCCTTTTCCGCATGCCAACGGTTGCATCATCCCCCTCTCTGATCCAGGCATTGCGGACCGAAACCGCCGAGCTCCACGTCGCCCTGGAAAAACGTCTGCCGTTTTTCTCCGCTGGCCTGGATCTTGAGCTCTACCGGCGCTTGATGACGGCCTACTACGGTTTTTACCAGCCGCTGGAGCAACGCCTGCATGTCCTGTCGCTGACACCGACCGGGCTGGACCAGTCCCGGCGAATCAAGCTCCCCGTCCTGCGGGCGGATCTGGTGGCGCTGGGCATGGATGACGCCGCCATCGAGGCGCTGCCCACCTGCCACGCACTGCCCGAAATAGAGTCTCGCACCGCCGCGCTCGGCGTGTCCTATGTGCTGGAAGGTGCAACCTTGGGCGGGCAGATCCTGCGGCGTCGGGTAGCCGAACAGCTCGGTCTGGACGCCTCCAGCGGTGCGGCGTTTCTCAACGTGTACGGCGAACTGACCGGGCGGCGTTGGAAGGATTTTCTCGATTACCTGGGCGACAGGAACCTTGGCAGCGCCCAGACGCTCGAAGTCACACGCGCCGCCAAGGCGACATTTACCTGCTTTGAACGCTGGCTGGATTGCCAGGAGGTCCTGTTATGAACCCGGAAAACCAAGAAGCCTTCGAAGAACTGCTGGCCAATTGCGCAGACGAGCCGATTCGCTTCCCCGGGGCCATTCAGCCTCACGGCGTGTTGTTGATGCTGTCCGAACCCGACCTCGTGATCCGCCAGATCAGCGCCAACGTAACGCAGCTGATGGGCCATGATGCCAACCGGCTGTTGGGGCAGCCGCTGGACGAACTGTTCGGGTCGAAACAAGCCGAAGCCATCCGTGACGCCTGTCGCGTCGAGGCAGGAGACGACAACGCCCCTCTGGAGATCCTGGTGAACCGGCAGCGTTTCGACGCCCTGGTCCATCGCCATCAGGGTGTCCTGATCGTCGAAATGGAGCAGCACCTGAGCGACTACCGCCCCGAAGGCGTCAACGGTGAAGCCAACATGGGCCGCATGCTGCAGCGTCTGCAAGGCGCGAAAACCCTCCAGGCCCTGTACGACATCAGCGTTCGGGAAATCCAGGCCATGACCGGCTACGATCGCGTGCTGATCTATCGCTTCGAAGAAGAAGGCCATGGGCAGGTCATTGCCGAAACCAGCGCGCCCTCGATGGAACTCTACAAAGGACTGTTTTTCCCGGCATCGGATATTCCCGAGCAGGCCCGTGAGCTGTATCGCACCAACTGGTTGCGGATCATCCCCAACGCCGATTACACGCCGGTACCGCTGGTTCCGGAGCTGCGTCCCGATACGCGGACGCCGTTGGATTTGAGCTTTGCAACCCTGCGCAGTGTTTCGCCGATCCACCGGCAATACATGAAGAACATGGGGGTGTTGTCCTCCATGAGCATCTCGCTGATGGATGGTGAACGCTTATGGGGGCTGATCAGTTGCGGCAACCGTCAGCCCTTGCTTGTCCCCCATGAGATGCGCAAGGCCTGCCAGACCATCGGCCAGGTGCTGTCACTGCAGATCAGTGCCATGGAGGCCCTGGCGCTGAGCCGCCAACGAGACGCCAAGCTTGACGATCTCGGCATACTGGCCAAGGCCATGGCCGAGTCCAGCGATAACGTCTTCGACGGCTTGTCCCACGAACCACAACGCTTGATGGACCTGACCGGGGCGAGCGGAGTCGCGATTTTCGAAGACAACAAACTGCACCGTCACGGCCGGTGTCCTGAACCGGAGCAGATCCGGGCGCTGCACCAGTGGATTCTTGAAAGCGGTCAACCGGTGTTCTCCCACCATCAGTTGGGCAGCGTTTACTCGCCAGCCCTGAGTTACCAGGACGTGGCAAGCGGTGTGCTGGCAATTCACCTGCCCAAACCAGTGGAAAACGGCGTGTTGTGGTTTCGGCCCGAAGTGAAGGAAACCATCCATTGGAGCGGCGACCCGCAAAAGCCCTTGGACCTGGAAAACAGCAACACCGGCTTGCGCCTGCGACCCAGGACGTCCTTCGAAATCTGGAAAGTCGAAATGGCCGGCATCAGCGCCAAATGGAGCCATGGCGACCTCTTCGCTGCCAACGACTTGCGGCGCTCGGCCCTGGAAAACGATCTGGCTCGCCAGGTGCTCAAGGAACGTCAGGCTGTGCAAGTTCGCGATGAGCTGGTGGCAGTGGTTTCCCATGACCTGCGCAGTCCGATGACGGCCATCTCCATGCTCTGCGGCATGATGCAGAAGTCTTTCAGCTCTGACGGCTCCCACAGTTCGAAGCGAATTGCCTCGGCCATCGACACCATGCAACAGGCTACCAGCCGCATGAACGCGCTGCTGGAGGACCTGCTCGATACCTCGCGTATTGACGCCGGGCGTTACACCATCAATCCCCAGCCGATGGAAGTCAGCCAGATATTCGACGACGCGTGCTCGCTGCTGACACCGCTGGCCAACGCCAAGGCCATCAATATCTCGTTCCACGCCGAACCCGACCTGAAAATCAAGGCTGACCCCGAGCGGTTGTTCCAGGTGCTGTCCAACTTGATTGGAAACGCCATCAAGTTCACCCCCCAACAAGGCGTCATTGGCATCAGCGCGATGTCGGTGGGCGATGAAATCGTGTTCAGCGTCCGCGACTCAGGCCAAGGCATTACGCCGGAGCAGCTGCCTCATATCTTTGATCGCTATTGGACGATCAAGGAAGGCAACCCCAACGGCACCGGACTGGGGCTGTACATTTCCAAGGGGATTGTCCAGGCCCATGGCGGTAAACTGCACGCCGAAAGCCAGCCGGGCAAGGGCAGCGAATTCCGCTTTACCGTGCCGAGAATCGACTGAGCCAGGCATTACCTTTTAACGAATTGGAAACCGAAGCCCGATGGCCTCATTGAACAAGCAGCAAAAGCGCGCCAAACGCGCAAAGGACAAAGCCAAGCAGATCCGCATGACAGGTCGCAAAGCGATACCAATGTACGGTGATCCGGCCTACGCCACCGCACAGCCACCCGTTTATGTGTTGGAGTTGTTCGCCAAGCTGCGCGAAGCCGAGGCTATCGGTCGAAGCGAACTGCTCGACACTCTGCTGTCGTCCCTGAGCGTGATGATCATTGAACGTCCAGGTCTGTTGGACCTGAAGAACGCTGAAAACGAAAGCATGGCAGCCACCAACCTGGCCGCCGACATGCTGGTGGACTACCGCATGTGGGCCGATGGTATGGACCGTGAAGCGGCCCAGCGCTGGCTCAGCACCCCGGAGTTCATCAAGGATTTCAGCGAGGCGCTGGACCGCTATCGCCAATCGATGGAAGGACCCGCCAGCGAATAAGCCGCTCGGCTATTCGTCGCCGCTCCAATGAAACACCAGGTTACGGACGGCGCCGCTGCCTACATCAGCGGTGTCGCGGCGCTCCTCGCCGTTGCGCGTCGCCACGACCTTGTACTTGCCCGGCGGTAGCTGCACATATACCAGCGGGCCCGCGTCCTCGAGCGTCAACAGCGTTTGTCCCGATGCATTCTGGACAGTGACGTCCACGTCCGGAATGTATTTGCTCTCAGGCCCGACCGAAAACGTCATGTGCAGGTTGTAACCCTGTGCCTGCCCGATGGCGCGGGCTTCATCCTCACCGATGCCACCGGACAGGTAAGTGATGCCGTTCTGTTGGAGCGGCTGGACTTGCACGCCTGTGTTGTCGATGGGAGCGAGGTTGGTGGCAACGACCGTGACGGGCAGCAGAAGCGCGCCCAGCGCGACGAAGGGCAACACAAGGAAATCGATATGCTTCATGGCGAGGACTCCAGATTATGGAAATGGCTCACATGACTTCTCTTTTGATTGTGGTTAGGCGCCTGGGTTTAGATCCATTGGGACTTATCAGAAGTGCCAGTTTTTCTAACGCGGTAACGCTCATCCGATTAACCCTTCCCACCCCCACCCAAAGCTGGCACCATCGCGCCTTTTTTTACGCAACGCCCCCAGGCCTTTCATCGGTAAACGGAGTCAAACGACCGTTCGGTTGTTGATGGCGCGACAGTCTGCTGCGCCGATGCGACAACCTGTCGCGCATCATCGGTTTACCACCCGCAGCGCTGTTGGCGGCCATTCGGACGCATGCTAGCTTGGCCGCCTCGCCAGGAAGGCCGCCAACAGCAAGGGAGCACATATCATGAGGACCGCACATGGCCCAGGCCACGCCCGCGCTTGAAATCCGCAACCTGCACAAACGCTACGGACAGCTGGAGGTGCTCAAGGGCGTCTCGCTGACCGCCCGCGACGGCGATGTGATCTCGATCCTGGGTTCGTCCGGATCCGGCAAGTCCACATTCCTGCGCTGCATCAACTTGCTGGAGAACCCCAACCAGGGCCAGATTCTGGTGGCTGGGGAAGAGCTCAGACTCAAGCCGGCGAAAAACGGTGAATTGGTGGCCGCCGACGGCAAACAGATCAATCGTATGCGCAGCGAGATCGGTTTTGTATTTCAAAACTTCAATCTCTGGCCTCACATGAGCGTGCTCGACAACATCATCGAAGCCCCGCGCCGCGTGCTCGGCCAGAGCAAGGCCGAAGCCGTCGAAGTGGCCGAGGCCCTGCTGGCCAAGGTCGGCATCGCCGACAAGCGCCACGCCTACCCTTCCGAATTGTCCGGCGGCCAGCAGCAGCGTGCGGCCATCGCACGTACCCTGGCGATGCAGCCCAAGGTGATTCTATTCGACGAGCCCACCTCCGCCCTTGACCCGGAAATGGTCCAGGAAGTACTCAATGTGATCCGCGCCCTGGCCGAGGAAGGCCGTACCATGCTGTTGGTGACCCATGAAATGGGCTTCGCCCGCCAGGTTTCCAGCGAAGTGGTATTCCTTCATCAGGGCCTGGTCGAGGAACAGGGATCGCCACAGCAGGTCTTCGAAAACCCGCTTTCGGCGCGCTGCAAACAATTCATGTCCAGCAACCGCTAACGGAGCAGTGCATATGCAGATCTACAAGAAGTTTCTCCTGGCCGCAGCCGCCGGCCTGGTGTTCTCGGCCAACGTCATGGCGGCTGAAAAGCTGCGCATGGGCATCGAAGCCGCCTACCCACCGTTCAACAACAAGGACGCCAGCGGCCAGGTCGTGGGCTTCGACAAAGACATCGGCGATGCCTTGTGCGCGAAGATGAAAGTCGAATGCGAAGTGGTCACCTCCGACTGGGACGGCATCATCCCTGCCCTGAACGCCAAGAAGTTCGATTTCCTGATCTCCTCGCTGTCGATCACCGACGAACGCAAGCAGGCCGTGGACTTCACCGACCCGTACTACTCCAACAAATTGCAGTTTATCGCGCCGAAAAACGTCGAGTTCAAAACCGATAAAGACTCGCTCAAGGGCAAAGTCATTGGCGCACAGCGAGCCACCCTGGCTGGTACATGGCTGGAAGATGAGCTGGGCAGCGACATCACCGCCAAGCTCTACGACACCCAGGAAAACGCCTACCTGGACCTGACCTCCGGCCGCGTCGACGCGATCCTGGCGGATAAATACGTCAACTACGACTGGCTCAAGACCGACGCCGGCCGCGCTTACGAATTCAAGGGCGACCCTGTCGTGGAAAGTGACAAGATCGGCATCGCCGTGCGCAAGGGTGACCCACTGCGCGACAAGCTGAACGCCGCATTGAAGGAAATCGTGGCCGACGGCACCTATAAAAAGATCAACGACAAGTACTTCCCGTTCAACATCTATTGATGCTGACGTGCCCGGCCGGTGCTGCACCACAGCATCGGCCCTTAGCAAAGCCTGCCGCGATATGAACACACACCCATGATGATCGATCTCTACGGATTCGGCCCGGCACTCGCCGCCGGCGCGCTGATGACCGTCAAGCTGGCGCTTTCGGCCCTGTGCCTGGGGCTGGTGCTCGGCCTGCTCGGCGCCCTGGCCAAGACTTCCCCGTACAAGCCGTTGCAGTGGCTGGGCGGCACTTACTCGACACTGGTCCGCGGTATCCCGGAGTTACTCTGGGTACTGCTGATCTATTTCGGCACCGTCAACCTGATGCGTGCCTTGGGCGAGCATTTCGGCAATCCCGACCTTGCCCTCGATGCCTTCGCCGCCGGCGTGATTGCCCTGGGGCTGTGCTTTGGCGCCTACGCCACGGAAGTGTTTCGCGGCGCTATCCTGGCGATTCCCAAGGGCCACCGTGAAGCGGGTGTGGCGCTGGGCCTGTCGAAATGGCGGATCTTCACCAAATTGGTCCTGCCGCAGATGTGGCGCATTGCCCTGCCCGGCCTGGGTAACCTGTTCATGATCCTGATGAAAGACACCGCACTGGTCTCGGTGATCGGCCTGGAAGAAATCATGCGCCACGCGCAAATCGGCGTGACCGTGTCCAAGCAACCGTTCACCTTCTACATGGTGGCCGCCTTCATGTACCTGGGCCTGACGATCCTGGCCATGGCCGGCATGCATTTGCTGGAACGACGCGCCGCCCGCGGTTTTGCCAGGAGCACCCAATGAACTGGGAAGTTATCATCAAGTGGCTGCCGAAGCTGGCCCAGGGCGCGACCCTGACGCTGGAGCTGGTGGCCATTGCCGTGCTCGCCGGCCTGCTGCTGGCGATTCCGCTGGGCATCGCCCGCTCTTCTCGGCTGTGGTACGTCCGAGCGCTGCCCTACGCCTATATCTTCTTTTTCCGAGGCACACCGCTGCTGGTCCAATTGTTCCTCGTCTACTACGGACTGGCGCAATTCGATGCCGTGCGCAACAGCGCTTTCTGGCCGTATCTGCGAGACCCGTTCTGGTGCGCCACGGCTACCATGACGCTGCACACTGCCGCCTACATCGCCGAAATCCTGCGGGGTGCAATCCAGGCCATTCCGCGTGGCGAGATCGAGGCTGCTCGAGCCCTGGGCATGTCGCGACCCAAGGCGCTGCTCTATATCATCCTGCCCCGCGCCGCGCGAATCGGCCTCCCGGCCTACAGCAACGAGGTGATCCTGATGCTCAAGGCCAGCGCCCTGGCAAGCACCGTGACCCTGCTGGAGCTGACCGGCATGGCCCGCACGATCATTGCCCGGACTTACTTGCCGGTGGAGATCTTCTTCGCGGCCGGCATGTTTTATCTGTTGATGGCATTCCTGCTGGTACAAGGCTTCAAGCAGCTGGAGCGCTGGTTGCGCGTCGATGCCTGCCAAGGGCGCTGACGGCGGCGTGCTGACGGGCGAAGCATTGCTCGCCCGCTTCACGGCGTTGGACACCTTTCTTACAGCCCATCAGGTCCTGTGGAAGCCGCGTCCCTTTACCCATCTGCAACTGCCCTGGGAAACCTCCTATCCAGAACTGGCCCAATGGCTACGACGACGTTCACTGGAAGAGGCGGAAAATGACCATCATCAGCCTTGGCTGGTTGAACGTGCCCCCGCACCGTTCCCGGAACTGGCGGCGCTCTCCCATCAGTTAAGCGAAGTCGGGCAACTGCCCGCCAAGGCACTTGAAGCGCCACCCCATCGCCTCGATGTCGATGTACCTGGCCGTAAATGGCAACAGATCGAAGCCTTCGCCAGTCGTCTGTTCTTTTCCACCGAACCGAGTCACTGGCTCGACTGGTGCGCGGGCAAGGGGCACCTGGGACGACGCCTGCTGCACGATTCACAACGACTGACCTGCCTGGAATACGACCCGGCCCTGGTCACCAGCGGCCAGCAACTGAGCCAGCGTCACCACCTGCCCGCTACGCACCTCAGGCAAGACGTGCTGGCACGGGACGCGGCGCAATTCATCCATTGCGAGCACACACCCGTTGCCCTGCATGCCTGCGGAGACCTGCATGTGCGACTCTTGCAGCTGGCGAGCGCCGCTCGCTGCGAACGGATGGCCATCGCGCCGTGCTGTTATAACCGCATCAGCGCTGAAAACTACCAGCCCCTGTCCGACGCAGCCAAAGGCTCTGCTTTAAAGCTGTCGCTTGAGGATCTGAGCCTTCCCCTGACCGAAACCGTCACCGCTGGAGCACGCGTGCGAAGGCAACGGGACCACTCCATGGCCTGGCGACTGGGTTTCGACCTGCTGCAACGGCAGATCAGGGGTTGCGACAACTATCTTCCCACCCCTTCGCTCCCTACTTCCTGGCTGAAAAAAACCTTCGCTCAGTACTGTACCGATCTGGCAGGACTGAAAGACCTATCCGCAATCGGCTCGCCTGACTGGAGTGCCTTGGAAGCAGCGGGATATCAGCGCCTGGCCGAAGTACGCAATCTGGAACTGGTACGCACTCTTTTTCGTCGGCCGCTGGAGCTCTGGCTTGTGCTGGACAGGGCGCTTTTCCTTTGGCATAAGGGTTATGACGTTCGCCTTGGTACCTTCTGCGAAACACCTCTCACCCCACGAAACCTGATGCTGCTGGCGGAACGTTGCACAGATGCAACAGCCTGTGGATAACTCTGTTGATGAAATACGCTTGGATCCAATAATTCCGCTATTTTCCGAGCCACCCTGCGCTGGTCATTTTTTACTCACATGAATAAAAAAACCATGAAAACAGTTATTTGCGGGTAAACGAGAAGGCCATCACAAAATTCAAACACTTTTATCGTCTTGTTCTGCCCGTTGTGCATAAGCCCCGCATAAAACGACATAACCGCCGAATTCAAGGGTGCTCTGCGCCGGCAATTGCGCCTATCCCATCCGTGCAGTACAACAGTCCGACGTATCTTGACAGACACACTGCCGACACACTCAAGGACTGGTCGTGACGTTCATTTCCTACGCACAAAATTTCGAAGACATACGTCTGTGGCGAGCCCTTCAGTCGGTGGAAAACGGCTTTTACCTCGACGTCGGCGCTAATCATCCGACAGACGACTCCGTTACCCGCGCCTTTTATGACCATGGCTGGTGCGGGATCAACATCGAACCGGTGCCGGCTTACTACGATGCGCTCTGCCAACAACGCCCCAACGACATCAATCTGCAATGCGTGGCTGGCGAAAATGCCGAAAGCCTGACGTTCTACACCATTGCCGACACGGGCTTGTCCACTGTCGAAGCCAGCGTCGCACAGCAACACCGCGACGCAGGCATGGATGTGCGCGAACAGACCGTTCTGTCCCGTACCCTGGCCTCGATCTGCGAACAATACGCCTCGGACCGCCCCATCCATTTCCTGAAAATCGACGTCGAAGGCCATGAAGAAACCGTGCTGCGAGGCATGGATTTCACCCGCTGGCGTCCCTGGATCATCCTTATCGAAACCCCATGGGCCCGCGACCAGACCTGGGAAACCCTCGTCACCGATGCCGGCTATCAGTCCATCCTGTTCGACGGCATCAACACCTACTACCTCGCCGAAGAGCACCTGGCCCTGAAACCTGCCTTCGACATTCCCCCCTGCAACCTCGATGGTTTCCGGTTTTGCAAAGGTCACAAATTCAGCCATCCCCTTAGCGACACCGAACAGCAACTCGCCGCCGCCCTGCAACGCGCCGAAGAGGCCGAAGCCCAACTTGCGGCCATCCAGAACAGCCTCACCTGGCGAGCCCTGCGCAAATTACGCAACCTCCTGCCCGACCCCTTGCCACGGCTCATGCAAAAATAGTCAGAATTCAGGGGTTTACAGAAATCCCCCAATGGCTATAATCGTCGCCCACACGCCGGTATAGCTCAGTTGGTAGAGCAACTGACTTGTAATCAGTAGGTCCCGGGTTCGATTCCTGGTGCCGGCACCAATAAAATCAAAGGCTTGCAGCGATGCAGGCCTTTGTTTTTTGCGTCAGACGTAACAAGCGACGTAACAAGCAGCTTCAATCCGTTTCATCCGACCTCAGAGGAAGGATGATCCGCGCAAGCTCGCAGGTTGCCCAGGGAGGCAAGCTCTTGAAACTAAAGGACCTGGATTGGAAGTATGTAATCGGCACCTTATTGTCGCTGGTAGCCGCGCTGCTACCTGTTTACCTTTGGCAGACGGACCTTTCAGCCTATTCATTGACGGTCCGACTTGTCTCATCTTCAGCCCTCCAGCTCCCCTCCGACTCCAAAATTCACGATATGCAAATATTTGTGAATGGAGCGAAAATTGATTCGCCCTATATTCATTCCTTGGCGCTGATCAATACGGGCTCGAAGCCAATTCCGACAGGCAGTTTCGAAACTCCTCTTCAAATACGCACAATGAACGATGCGAAGATCATCACGGCGAAGATCACAGCCACGGACCCAGCCGATATTCCGGTGAATTTGTCGATCGAGGACAACCAGGTAAAGATTCTCCCCTTCCTTTCGAACCCCAACGATCAAATCACTATCACTCTTGTGAGTTCCGGTCCTTTGGACCTGAGGGCAAAGGCTCGTATCGCTGGAGTGAGCGACGTAAATTTCGAAGATACGTCCCATAGTAAATCGCGGCCGCTACAAGCATTCTTCTCTGCGACAGTAGCGGTGCTGTGTTTAGCGCTTTACCTCTTTTTCCTACCAACAACCAAATCTCGAGGGGCAATCAAGATCGGTGGGGGAATAAGGTTTCTGAGTACGGCAGCTCTCTTGATGCCTGGCGTGTACTTCGCGATTAACACCAGTGAACAGCTTAACTTTACCGGAGGCAATGCGATCGTAGTCCTCCTTCCGTTATTCCTGATCGCCGGCGTCGTCACTGTCGGCCTGGTGCTTAGTAATCGAGCCCAAGACCCAACCCTATAAATCGCTGACTCAAAGCTTCCCAAGCTGATAACGAGGGTTCGATTCCCTTCACCCGCTCCACGTTTTTCAAGGTTTCCAGCGGTGCACGAACATGACCGCAATCGACTGGGGGCTGTTTCGGGGGCTGTTTGTGTGTTGATGCGTCAGAGTGCAATAGCACGCGCATAGCGCACGCAGGCATATACATCCCGGCCGTTTTCCGGTGAGACCTCGGAAACGAGTAATATTAGTAAGCCCCTCAGCAACTCTGCCTTAAAGCCTTGATTTCATTGGCTTTCGAGTGCATTCCACAGAGTAATTTTGAAGTAATGTAGAAGTAAGATAATTACTCTTTAGCAAGGTAATCTTTTCTTTTTTACAACCCTTTAAAATCAAGCACTTATGCCAAAATTACTTCTTCAATTACTCAAAATTACCTTCTGATGTAATCCGGCAGAGCCAATGAATACGGGCCTTTCGACGGATCCAACGCTCCAACATTTCCTCCTTACTCTTTTCCGACTACCAGCTCAGCCAGGGAGGCTTTCAGATCTCAATTCAGTTGTGCCGTCACACCTGCACTGAATCACCCCGACCTTCGCAGGGATCCGCAGGCTTTTTGCCCTTCGCCATCATCAGGACAGCGCCCGACGTTGACCGCGCCGAATGGTTTGCAGCGGTGCGGAAAAAAAGACCTATTTAGACCGGAGGCGTGGTGGGGGGATGACAGCGCGCGCCATGCGAACCTCCTCACCAATTGCTTGATCGCACAAATAATATGAGCGCCTTCCCAGTGTGCCGAGCGTTACCAGATCAGAATGTCTGCGTCGGCACTTCCCCTGACAGGATGACAAAATGCCATCCGTTGGGTTACCTTCGAACCGGTAGTGCATGTGAATAAAAGGGGGAGGAAAAAGGTCGAAAGGCGCTTCTCGGACAATATTACGAGGGCGCATAACCCTGTCGAGCTATAAAGAGTCCTCATGGCGGGACCGTCTAGCATTGTAGGGGAATTGCGCTGCAAAACGCTCTATTTTTAAGGAAATCGATAATAGGTGCGCAAATGTTTAAGTCGATTGAGCCATTAGATATCTACAATAAAAACATCAATGTACTACTAGGCTCCGGTGCATCCGCAGATTTATTCCCGACGTTGGCATTAAAAGTAAAGAGCCCATCGGGCAAATGGCAGACTATTGAGACACTCGCAACAACCTACGCGGATTGGGCTAATAGATATACCGCCCTATTTATGCATTACTACAACACATGCATATATCCAGTTCAAAACTTCTCACCTGAAAACGTGAAAGATCCTAAAGCTCGAACAAACCTCGACAACTATGAGAATTTCATAGTAACAATCCTAGGCCTGCTCGATAGAAGAAAAGATCTCAACAGAAAAATCAACATTTTCACCACAAATTACGATGGTTGCTTAGCTCATAGTGCCGACAATATTCTGGCCAACGGCTCTCATGACTTTGTCATAAATGACGGAGCCTCAGGCTTTCATAAGAAAATTTTACACGCCAAAAATTTCAGCACGTTCCAATGCCAAACTGGAATATTCGAAAGATCCCATTATGGCATTCCCCAAATAAACTTGATCCACCTACATGGGTCAGTTTATTGGTCTAAAGACAGCGAAAAAATCGAAGTCAGGTACAAGAACAATTTCAGCAACCTAATTCACGGCAGAACGCTGGCAAAGATCCAGAAATTCTCTGACTATCTAGTAACTGATGGTAGCATTACAACAAAAATTCCTAACGTAGATTTTACTTCACAGCAGCGACAGAATTTTTGGAATGCCTACAACAAACTTCCTATAGTAAACCCCACAAAATGGAAGTTTCACGAAACGGTGTTTGAAGAGCATTACTATCAAATGCTTAGACTTCTTAGTTATGAACTTGAAAAACCAAATTCAATTCTCATAGTTTTCGGCTTCTCGTTTGCAGATGAGCATATTCTCAAACTTATTCAGCGTTCGCTCGCAAATCCGAAATTACAAACTCTTATCTGCTGCTATAGCAAAAGAGGCGCGGATAGCCTGACAGAAGAATTCAAACCTTGGAGAAATGTTACGATAATTTCGCCCCCCGCAGGCGAAAACCTTGACTTCACCAACTTCAACAAATACGTCTTCTCGCTTAAGCCGCAGCGATACATAGCCCCTGACCATGAGGAGAATTTAGTATGAGCATGGTCGTGGGAGAAGTAATTGCTGTCTCAGGAATTCGAATATCCCTTAGAATTTTTGAGGACTCAAATCACGAAACAATTTTTTATGATGGTGTCAGATATAGAGGGGTGTCACTGAGAGAACACATCACAATTCAGCGCGGCTTTATTGATATTGTTTGCCTCATCGAAGGCGAATACCTCGACGAGAGAAAATTGGATATTGACGCTGAAAAAACCGTATACATACGAAAGGTAGATGTGCGTCCAATTGGCTACGTTATGGATGATACTTTCTTTGAAGGCATAAAATTTATGCCCATGATCAGAGATAAAGCGTACCTCTTGAGCGAGCCTATGGTTGCCAAAATTTACGGTGCGGAAGGGGTTTCCTCTTTTTCCATAGGTTGTATGCTAAAGGAAAATGTTCCGATCAATTTACCTTGGACAAAAATTTTCAACAGCCACATTGGTATTTTTGGTAACACAGGCAGTGGCAAATCAAATACGCTCGCGAAGCTTTACACGACCTTATTTAACGAAAAAATTGAAGCACTAAGACATAAAAGCCAGTTCGTAGTTATTGATTTTAATGGCGAATATACTGAAGGACAAATACTTCCAGCCCAAGACAAAAAAATCACCATACTAAACAACAAAAAAGCGGGTCAAAAATTCCCAATTGAAGCAGTACACTTCTGGGACGCAGAAACGCTTAGCCTCCTATTTCAAGCCACTACCAATACCCAACAACCGTTTCTAAGGCGAGTTCTCAGCGGCAAAGAGAGATTCAAGAACACCTCACTTGAACGTTACATTGAAAGAACTTTCGAAAAGGCATTTAGCGCTAGCGAACCAAAACCCGACGCGCTAGAGTTGAGTCGAGAAATCGCTAGAATTCTCGAATGCGAGCCACTGCAAGAACACCTAAAGGGCATCACTTACAATGCGCAGCGAAAGTACTTCAGAGACACATATGGAAACTACTATAACTCTGACAGCAATGGTTTTGAGCAACACCTAAAGCCGTTACTTGAACACATCAACCTGATAGACATGGATCAGTTCAGCGAACTAATTCTCCGCTGTTATCTACAACTCTGCTCGGATGTCGTTTTAGGTTATGCACAATACGAACACATTCAACCCGTGCTCTCACGAGCAAAGTCGTCAATCTCGGCACTTCGTAATGTTCTAAAAATTGTAGACGTCCCCCCCGCTCCTTCACTTTTACATGTCATCTCGTTAAAAAAATGCAAAAATGAAATAAAAAAAATCCTGCCCCTTCTCATCGCCAAAAATTACTACATAAATCATAAGGACTCAGAAACCCTCAAGAGCCCCCCCCAACCGTACACTACACCTTATAATTGATGAAGCGCATAATATTTTATCTGATCAATCCACACGCGAGCATGAAATCTGGAAAGACTATCGACTTGAACTATTTGAAGAGATCATCAAGGAGGGAAGAAAATACGGAGTTTACTTAACACTATCTAGTCAGCGCCCTGCCGACATCTCACCAACAATCGTTTCGCAAATCCATAATTTTTTCATACATCGACTCGTCAACGACCGTGACCTCATGCTTTTGGACAACACTATCAGTACCCTTGACTCCTCCTCCAAAGCCTTGATACCTACTCTTGCCAAGGGCTGTTGCGTAGTTACCGGAACGGCGTTTGACCTACCGATGATTCTAAAGATAGATCCGCTTCTCCAAGGCCATCGCCCTAGCAGTGATGACGTTAATCTGGAAGAACTTTGGAGCGTGTCTATCCCAAGCTTGAAAGCTCCATAGGTGTACAGATCCAATACTGACCTGTCGCCCCATTCACTGGGCAAGGGTTTAATTCCCCATGGGAGTTTCATAGAGCTTGAACCGCACGACGTCCTCACCGAGCCAATAATTCAACTGTGACATCCGTGTCTGAATGGGCCCCAGCTCGTTGGCCGCGTAGATCTGAGCAGCCTCCCTGATAGACCCGAACCCACCCGCGTTCTGCGGCACAATGCCCATCAACTGTAGTGGTCTAATGAAACCGGACACCCATTTAGGCGAGAATGCTCGCCAGATAGAGGTGTCTGATGACCAAGCAACGTCGTTCCTTTTCCGCTGAATTCAAACGCGAGG